>NZ_AYYI01000001.1 GCF_001436505.1 Loigolactobacillus rennini DSM 20253
TTTGCGTAATCTGCGTTACTAAATTTGTTCAAGTTATTTCTTGCAATCTGCCATAAATTAAATACTTTCTAAATGAAAAGATGGAGAGCTGAGTTCTTATTGTGTATAACAAACATTTGTCTAATATAAAAAGAGTTACATGATTTTAAACATTCTTTGTATCACTAATTATTGAAACATTCGTTGATCTTGAAGGCGGTAAGACATAAGTTATAGAATGATTTTTGTGAATTTGGATAACTAATCATAAACATTATTTTATTGTTGTGGTTTTACTTACTATGACATTACTAAGCAGATAATGCTATTGATATCGGAGGATCACATGAGAGGAAAAGTGGGGCGAGTCGTTGCTGTACTACTGTTAATTACAGTCATTATTGGTGGTGGAGCAGCGGCAGTTTTTTATCAAAAAGATAGTTTAGCACACCTTTATTTGCAAAAAATTAGTGGCAAAAAAACTGGAGTACAAGAAGTAACAACATCAACAACGAAAAAGACGGTTCAAATTAATCGAAAAGCTGTTTCTCAACAATTAAAAAAAGATCAATTTGTTGGGAATGTGGCGATTTTAAAAAATGGTAAGCTCATTTATCAACAACCCTATGGGAAAGATCCGGATAAAAATGAGAAAACAAAAACAACTAAATATCAATTAGGCGATTTACAAAATGCATTAACAGCAGCGGCAATTATGAAACTGGCGGCTAAGGGGCGGCTATCTCTGGACACGCCAGTTAGTCACTATTATGAATTAAACGGTGCAACCAGTGAAATGACCGTAGGAGACCTGATGAATATGACCTCTGGGCTAACCTTAGATGTCACGCCTAGTACTGAATTGAGTACTGATGTGATTCCTTGGAATTTAGCAAATGCCGTCGGGCAAGGACAGGGAGCGTATAGTTTTCAAACAGTAAATTATGCCTTATTGTCCGGCATCGTGGCTCAGGCAGCAGGTATTTCCTATCAGAAATATTTGGATAAAATACTTTTACAGCCAGCTGGTACGAAACAGACCGGTTTTGTGAAGAGTGCGGCGGCACAAAGTAAACTAGTACCAGCTTATAGTGCTGATAATGCCAGTAAAATCACGCAAGATACGCTGTTTCAAACGATGAATGAGCGACTTGGAACGGGTCAACTCTATACAACTGCTGGCGATTTAGCGCGCTTAACAAACTACATGTCTAGTTCTGATTTTCTCAGCAAAAAGCAACGAACATCTGGATTGTTTGAAGAAAATGGTGATTATACTGGCCGTTTAGCGCGCGCTGGTGGACAACTAACTGGTGAAGCACGTTTCAGTGGCTATGCAAGTGCGCTAGCTTTTAGTTCAAACGGTCAAACTGGTGTCGTATTAATGAGTAACTATCAAGTTCAAGGTGATTTGTCCAAAACAGCGCAAGCACTTTTAGAACAAATCAACGACTGACTAAGTGCTTGTATGAACGCATTGAAGCAACAAGCTAGGTTTAGTGTAGGAGGAGCTATTTGATGAATGAAGTAAGCCAGGAAAAAGCAACGTTAACCATTGATGATATTTTATTAACGTTGCGTAAACATTTAAAAATTATTATTGGGTCGACTTTAATCGTGACATTAGTTGCGTTTATTGTCACTTTTTTTGTGATGACACCTAAGTATGAAGCTACGACACAGATTTTAGTTAATCGCAAATTAGATTCGCAAGATCAAGGCGCACAACAGTTGCAACAAGTTCAAGCTGATGTGCAGATGATTAATACTTATAAAGATATAATCACTAGTCCGACAGTATTACAGGATGTTAGTCAGAAAATTGGTAATGGACAAACGATGGATAAATTACAAAATGAGATGTCAATCAGTAATGAACAAAATTCTCAGGTCTTCTCGGTTACCGTAAAAACTGAAGATCCAAAGCAAGCGGCTAAAATTGCTAATACAACAGCCAATACATTCCGAAATAAAATTAAATCTATTATGAGCGTGAATAATGTATCAATTGTTTCCCGAGCTACCGTTAATAATACACCGGTATCGCCTAAATTGTTATTGAATGTCGCTATTGGGTTTGTACTGGGCTTGTTAATGGGAATTGGCCTGGCTTTCTTAAATGAAACGATGGATAAAACAGTTAAAGATGAAAGCTTTCTTTCTGAGGCTGGTTTGACCAGTTTAGGCATTGTGTCTGAAATGGCAGATAGTGATATTAAAAAGCGGGCCTTTAATGGTCAGCACCATCATAATCAACGCGCTCGGGTACCTAAATCAGCAGACACCCATAGTACAAAATTACGTCGGAGGGTGAACTAAAATGAGTCTTTTTAGAAAAAAGAAAAAATTAGATTCGCATAGTATGAAGCATGGTGTCGGTTTAATAACTGTCACTAAACCTAATTCGACTATTGCTGAACAGTTTCGTACTATCCGTACTAATATTCAATTTTCTTCTGCTGATCGGCAGTTGAAAACAATTATTTTTACTTCAGCGAATCCCTCAGAAGGTAAGTCGACAGTTAGTTCAAATGTTGCTGTTACTTGGGCTGACCAAGGAAGTAAAGTTCTCTTTATTGATGCTGATCTTCGCCGTTCTACAGCTCACCGAACATTCCGAGTTTCTAATACTCATGGTCTGACTACGATTTTAACGGCTAAACAAGCTGATTTGAATGAAAGTATTAAAAAAACTGAAGTTAACAATCTATATGTTTTACCTAGCGGGCCTGTACCACCTAACCCATCTGAATTGCTAAATTCTTCTAAAATGGATCAATTATTAAAAGCTTTAGTTGACCAATTTGACATGATCATTTTAGATGCACCACCAGTTAATACAGCTACCGATGCACAAGTTTTAGCTAGTCGAGTAGATGGTGTTATTTTAGTAGTTCCGCAAGGTGTTGCCTTAAAAGGCGCTGTTTTACGAGCAAGAGATTTATTAGAAAAAGTTCATGCTAATGTGTTAGGTACAATTTTAAATCGGGCAGTAGACACAGATAGCGGTGGTTATTATGGCGGCTACTACGGTGGCTATTATGGTGGTTATTACGGAACGGATGATAAGAAATGATTGATTTACACTGTCACATACTACCCGGTTGCGATGACGGCGCTAAAACCATGACCGATGCCTTAGCCATGGCGCAAGTTGCCGTGGAAAATGGCATCACCCACATTTTGGTGACGCCCCACCACATGGACGGCCAGTACACTAACCATAAAGCAGACGTGATTCAAAAAACGGCGCTGTTTCAAAAAGCGCTGGACGATGCCAAGATTCAGCTAACCGTTTTTCCAGGTCAAGAAGCCCACATTACCGGGGAGCTGTTGGACGCCATTAAAGCAGATGACGTGCTGTTTGCCGATGAAACCAACCGCTATTTAATGTTGGAACTGCCTCACAGTGAAGTGCCGGAATACACCGAACAAATGATTTTTGAACTGCAAGCAGCCGGGATTACCCCGGTGATCGTCCATCCAGAGCGGAATCACGGGATTCAGCGGCACCACGATTTACTGTATGACTTTGTGGCCAGCGGCTGTTTAACTCAGCTAACCGCCAGCAGTTATTTAGGTGTTTTCGGTAAAGAAGTGGCCAATTTTACCCAGCGGATTCTTGACGCAGGGCTGGGTACGATTTTTGCTTCCGACGCCCACAACTTGCGCGGCCGGAATTTCCGGATGGAAAAGGCGTTTGCCAAGTTGAAAAAGCGTAACGGCGCCGAGATGGTGACTTGGATGCAGGGTAATGCCAAAAACATCATCAATGGGGATGATGTGGCGGTCACCGATTTTCACCATGTGAAGGAAAAGAAGAAGTTTTGGTTGTTTGGGTAAGAGTTATTTAGCATTCATTTCTACATGCGTTGTAACGTGTTTTAGTGTTATTGAAGCCTATATAACAAACTTATACAATGATTATTGTTAATTTGTTAAATGTTGTAGTTTGTTTATTTAGCGGGGGTAAAACATTGTTTCTGTTTGTTGTTGAACATTGTTGTGAGTTAATGTTAATTGCTTGCCAATGACAACTTTAAGGTGAAAATTGAACCGTAATGCAAGTTTTGGGAGGTTATCGTTTGAGTAAGGTGTTAGTGACTGGCGGAGCTGGCTTTATTGGTTCTAACTTAGTCGATCAATTAGTTGAAGATGGGGATCAGATCGTTGTTGTTGATGATTTGTCCATGGGATTAAAGGAAAATTTACCTGACTCACCACAAGTGACGTTTTATCAACACAGCATTACCGATCATGGTTTTATGCGGCAATTATTAATTGATGCGCGTTTTGATTACATCTATTTACTAGCTGCGGTTGCCAGTGTGGCAGATTCAGTCGCGCGGCCTTACCAAACGCATCAAATTAACCAAGAAGCTAATATTTACATATTAGAAGTGTTACGAAAACAACAGTTGCCAGTGAAAAAAGTCTTATTTGCTTCATCGGCAGCGGTTTATGGCAATAATCCAGAATTACCTAAGCGAGAAGATTCAACAATTGATCCACTAACACCTTATGCAATTGACAAATTTGCCACAGAGCGGTTTGTGATTGACTACGGGCGCTTGTATAATCTGCCCACAGTTGCGGTCCGGTTCTTCAATGTCTACGGGCCTAAACAAAATCCAAAATCACCTTACTCTGGCGTTTTATCATTGATTACACAAGCTGCACGGCACCACAGCAGCTTTACGATTTTTGGCGATGGCAGTCAGACACGGGATTTTGTTTACATTCAAGATGTTATCCAGGCGTTACGGTTGTTGACCAAAAATAATCCAGTTATTCATCAAGTTTTTAATGTAGGAACGGGGAAACACATTAGCTTAAACCACGTTATTAAAGTGTATGAACAATTAATTGACTATCAGTTTAAACTGATTTCTAAGCCAGAACGAACAGGGGACATTAAACATTCATATGCCAACATTAGCCGCTTGTTGAGTTTGGGGTATAAACCACGGTACACAATTGAAAGTGGCTTAAAATTATATTGGGAATCAATAAAGGAGTGACGAAAGTTTATGATGGAAAATTCAGAGAATAATGGGGCACGGGATTTTGCGGAAAGTGACTTTGTAACTAAATTGGATCAACCGTTACACCATGTTTATCTACCTTTTAAACGACTGTTTGACTTGCTCTTTGCGACGCTGTTGATGATACCAAGTGCTATTTTGATATTAATTTTCATGGTGCTAGTTAAGCTTGAGACACCGGGCAAATGTTTTTACAGTCAAGAACGTGTCGGTTTAATGGGAAAACGGATTACGATCACCAAGTTGCGGTCAATGTATAGCGGGATTGAAAAGAAATCTGGTGCCATGTGGGCGCAGAAAAATGACGCTCGGATAACAAAAGTCGGTCACTTTATGCGTAAAACGCGGATTGATGAACTGCCACAATTATGGTCAGTCATTAAAGGCGATATGAGTTTAATTGGTCCACGTCCAGAACGGCCACGTTTCACACAACAATTTAGTGAAGAGGTGCCTGGTTTTGAGCAACGTTTGTTGGTTAAGCCAGGTTTAAGTGGCTATGCGCAGGTGCACGGTGGCTACGAAGATAACCCGGCCGAAAAACTTGCAAATGATATGTACTACATAAAACATTTCGGTATTTTAACTGATCTCGCAATTTTCTTTGGCACATTGCGCGTGGTTGTCACCGGAGATGGAGCTCGATAATGGTGGAACAGCCTTTAGTTTCAGTGATTATGCCGGTGTATAATTCGGAACAATTTGTTGGTAAGGCAATTCAAAGTGTCCAAAAACAAACTTATTCAAATTGGGAACTGGTTATTACTGATGATTGTTCAAAAGATAAAACAGTACCTTATATTAAGCAGTACATAAATAAGGATAAAAGAATTAAGCTATTTGAATTAAAGAATAATTCTGGCGCTGCAGTCGCTCGTAATACTTGTTTAGATCGTGCTACTGGGCGGTTTATTGCCTTTTTAGATTCAGATGATCTTTGGCACGCTGAAAAACTAGATAAACAGGTAAAGTTTATGTTAGCGCATGACTTTGCTTTTACGTTTACAGGTTATGATTTCATTGGTCATACAAATAAGGTAATTTCGGTTCCTGAAAAAATTAATTTCCAAGGAATGCTTAAAAATACGATAATTGGTACGCTTACAGTCATGATCGATAAACGACAGACAGGCACATTTTATATGCCATTAGTGAAACGCGGCCAAGATTTACTGACTTGGGCGTTACTTTTAAAAAAAATTCCTTACGCTTATGGCCTAAATGAATCGTTATCTAGTTATCGCGTTGTTAAGGGTTCATTATCTAATAATAAAATAAAAGCAATAAAAAGAACTTGGCATAACTATTATTATGAACTACAACTAGGTTTTTTTAAGACTTTATATTATTTTGTTTTTTATGTTTTTAATGCATTAAAGAAGCACTATAGCTAATTTTTGAGGCTAATTATTTTTAACTATCAATATTATTACTACGGAACTACGAATAATACTGTATATTAACGTAGAAATGGAGAATTGATCTAATGAATAGAAAAATCAAAATTGCTGTTGCTGGGACTGGTTATGTCGGGCTTTCGATTGCTACTTTACTTTCACAGCATCATGAGGTTATAGCCGTTGACGTTATCCCGGAAAAGGTTGATTTAATTAACCAGCATCGCTCACCTATTCAGGATGATTATATTGAAAAATATTTAGCAGAAAAACCACTAGATTTAACAGCTACCTTAGATGCTAAGCAAGCTTATTCAAATGCAGATTTCGTTATTGTTGCAACGCCGAAAAATTATGATTCTGAAAAGAACTTTTTTGACACTTCGGCTGTGGAATCAGTAATTAAGTTAGTAATGGATTGCAATCCTAATGCAATTATCGTGATTAAATCAACCATTCCAGTAGGATATACACAACGGATCCGTAAAGAAACTGGTAATAAGAATATCATCTTTAGTCCAGAGTTTCTTCGGGAAAGCAAAGCCTTATATGATAATTTATATCCGTCGCGGATTATAGTCGGAACAAATTTAGAAGATAATAAGCTTACAGATAGTGCAAAACTTTTTGCAAATTTACTGCAAGAAGGTGCCTTAGAAAAGGATGTCAAAACATTAATTATGAGCTTTACTGAAGCTGAAGCGGTTAAGCTTTTCTCTAACACTTACTTAGCTCTACGTGTTAGTTATTTTAATGAACTTGATACTTATGCGGAGGTAAAAGGATTAGACACAAAACAAATTATTAATGGTGTTTGCTTAGATCCACGGATCGGGACACATTATAATAATCCAAGCTTTGGTTATGGTGGCTATTGTTTACCAAAAGATACTAAACAGCTATTAGCAAACTATGCTGACGTTCCTGAAAATTTGATTAAGGCAATAGTTGAGTCGAATAAAACAAGAAAAGATTTCATCGCTGAACGGGTGCTTAAAAAAGCGGGATATTCTAATAAAGCACAGTTAAGTAAGCAAATTACAATTGGGATTTATCGATTAACGATGAAATCAAAATCTGATAATTTCCGTGCTAGTTCAATACAGGGTGTTATGAAGCGGATTAAGGCAACGGGCGCAAAAATTATTATTTATGAACCTACTTTAAAGGATGGAGAAACTTTCTTTTCAAATCAAGTGGTTAATAATTTGACAACCTTTAAAGAAAAATCACAAGCTATTATTGCTAATCGATATAGTGATAAATTAGATGATGTAATTGATAAAGTTTATACTCGCGATATTTTTAAACGCGATTAATTTTTTCCTTGGTTAGATATATAGGTATTTTATGCTAGTTGTAAAAAGGAGCTGGCTCGTTTGAAAATAGGTCATCTGATCTCTGGCGTTAACATTACTGATCCACAATTACAATTGCAAAAAATGAATATTAAAAAGAATGCGATCTTAATCAATCAGGGATCTGAATATCTATACGAATATTTTAATAAAATAAATTGTAATTATTACGCTTTTAACGAGCGGGGAGTTGGATTAAGCAGAAATAACGCGCTTATGAGATCAACGTTTGACATTTCAATTATGTCTGATGATGATATGGTTTATGTTGATGGCTATTTAAATAAAATAAAGGAAGCTTATTGTCGTTTTCCTAAAGCAGATGTTATTTTATTTAATGTTCGAATCCATGATAAAACAGGCGTTCATAATAAAGTAACTAAGACTGGTAAAGTTCATTTTTGGAATGCTCTGCGTTATGGTACAGCGACTCTTACTTTCCGAACTAGTATAATTAAAAAGAAAAATATTACTTTTTCATTGTTATTCGGTGGTGGAGCTAAATATGCGTCTGGTGAAGACTCACTTTTTATCTGGGATTGCTTAAAGCGTGGTTTACATATCATAACAGTTAAAGAAACAATAGCTGATGTTTATAATAATGATTCTACTTGGTTTAAAGGCTATAACGAGCGGTATTTTAAAGATAAGGGCGCTTTATTTTATGCATTAAGTCCGTTATTTTATCGGCTATTTATTCTGCAGTTTCTGGTAAGAAAAAGAAATTTATATACCGCTCACTACAATAAAAATACCGTTGCTCAGCTTTTATTAAGTGGTGCCTTAGAGTTTAAAAACAAGCGTGATAATAAGAAGAAATGAGGGAGATTATTGGCCGTTTTACTTGCTTTTCTATATATATTTCAATTCCCAATATTTGATATTCCTATTATTAATTCCTCTCATATTTGTTTTGTCATTCTTATTATTGCGCTCTTTGTCAATAGAAAATATCGCCAAACTTTACTTTCTATTTTAACAAATAAAAAAGTTATTCGTATTTTTATTGTGTTACTTTTGATAATGTTTTATGCCCTACTTGTTCCTGTTTTTAAAGGGACTTATGATTTTTCAATTGAGAAGCCGCTTTTTAATCAATTAGTTCAAATCTTTATTGGTAGTTTTCTTTTTACCTATTTGTACGTAAAAGAAAAACATATTCCTGTTGTTATAATTGAAGCATTCTTTATACAATCGTTAATAATGGGTGCTGCTTTTTTAAGCTCTAAAATTAATACCCTTTTAAATAATTTTAGAGGTGCTGAATTAATTGATTTTATTGGGCAAAGAGAATGGTACCAAGGAATTCGCGGTTTAGGTGTGGCCGGATCTAGTTTCTTTGGGCTAGCTATTGGTTTTGGAATGGTCTATATATTATTGGTTCGATATTATAAGGAAATTCCAATTAAAAGCACCATAATACGCTTTATTTACCTGTTAATCTTAATAGCTGCTGGTGTTAGTGCAGGACGTATCTCACTTGTTGGATTAGGTGTGGCCGCGCTCTATTTCCTCTTTAACATGTTGAAACATAAAAAGAGAAGAAAAGGCCCTAAGCGAATAAATATTATCACTTTGTTCACATCTGTGACTGTCATTATTTTAATTTTTATTTCTAGCCCTTTATGGTTTAATTCATTACGTAATAATGCGACAATATCAAGATTTTTGAATTGGGCTTTTGAGTTTTATTATAAACTTCAATCATCAGGGCAGCTTACAACTAGCTCAACATCTAAGCTACAGCAAATGTATTTTCAAGTGAGTGGCTCAACATTTTTCTTTGGTGATGGTCGCTACACTAATCCGGATCAATCTTACTATATGAGTACGGATGCTGGCTATATGCGTAATATTTTATTTTTTGGTTTGATTGGTTTGCTGTTTTTGGTTTTATATCAATTACTCTTGTTTAATTGGCGAAAGGAACTTCGATTTAGTGTCTTTGCCTTTATGTGTTTATTAATTTTCCATATTAAGGGAGAGACAATTGGTTTTTCGCTAATGACGCAAAATATTTTATTTTTGACTTTTCTTTTTCAAACTTTTACTAGCCACTTCAATTTTGAGGCGACTAGTCAATGATATTCGTATACTTTAACCTGAAACCTATAAGCTAGTGTAAAATAAGCGCGGATGGAAGCTATTGTCATGGGTAATTTTTAATATTTCTTAAGGAGATATAAAATGGTATCTGTCATAATGAGCATTTATAATGAAAAAATAGAATGGATTCAGGAAAGTATTGAATCGATTTTACAACAAACGTTTACTAACTTTGAATTAGTCATTATTGTTGATAACCCTAAAAATGCAGATATTAAAAAATTCCTCTCTAATTATGCTGACAATAGTAAAGTTCGAATATTTTATAATAGTGTGAATCGTGGGCTAGTATTTTCGCTAAATCGGGCAATTTCACTTTCTCAGGGTAGCTATATTGCGCGAATGGATGCGGATGATGTATCTAGTGCAGATAGATTACAAACTGAGTACGATTATTTAACTGCCCATGGTTTAGATTTTATTTTCACTAATGTTAATCAGATGTCTGAAGATGGTGAAATTTTGTCTTATAAACATGGGAAAAATTTGGATCAGGATGAAACAAAGGCAATTCTAAAATTTGGAAATGTATCAAAACATCCAACCTGGTTTTTAAAGCGCTGTGTTTATGAACAATTGGGCGGTTATCGTGATGTTGCACATTGCGAAGATTTTGATTTTATACTTAGAGCGCTTGCTATGAATTTTAAACTTAGTTTGTTAGGAAAGTCCGTTTTAAATTATCGGTTTCGTCAAACTAGTATATCAAGATCAAATGCACTTGAACAGTTTCTGAAATCGCGATATATTTCTAAGCTTTATTTGAAGAATCAACTTATTGATGTTAAACCAGAAAAGATCAATTTAAAGTATAGTAAGTTAACATCAAATGATAAAAGAAAGTTTGCGGTAGGGTTAGTATTCTTTCAAAAATTTGTTTTAAAAGCTAAAAATAAAAATTTTTTAAAGTCTATAAAATACTTAGTTAAAGCACTTATTAGCAGTAGATATTCAATAGTAAAAATCGTGCAGACTTTTTATTTTAAATTTAGGGCATATTTTTTATTAAAGAATACTAAAGGAGAAAAGTATTAATGAAAAGTATTGTCAATAAAATTAAATTATTATCCCAAAAAACGCCACTAGGTTGGTTTAAATATTTTTCTAGAAAATACCAGTTTAGTTTACCCAGTAAAATGGGAAAAAAACGGGTTTTTTTATTTCTAACGCCTACACATAAGAATCTGGGTGATCAAGCGATAACTATCGCAGAATTGTTTTATTTAAAACAAGTATTACCAGCTTACCAAGTTATTGAGATACCAGATATAAATTATGCAAAAGGGATAAAACTAGTATCTAAAGTATTAACCGATCAGGATATTATAATGGTACATGGGGGCGGGAATCTAGGAACACTGTATCCAACTGCTGAAAAACAACGTCGTTTGCTTATGAAAAATTTTTCCAGAAATAAAATAATAATATTCCCGCAATCTGCTTTTTTTGGTAAAGATAGTGAAGAATTAAGCGAGTCAAAAAAAATATATTCAAGTAATTCTAACTTAACATTAATGGCGCGAGAATCGTTAACACGTGATTTTCTTGCTAAAGCTTTTCCAAAAAATAAATTATTATTCACACCGGATATAGTTTTTTTTCTGAATAAAAAATTAAAGTTTAAAAAAACTAAGCGCTTTGGAATTTTAATAATTCTGAGACAGGACAAAGAAAAATCAGTACCGGAAACTTATATTAATTCTTTACTTAAGCAGCTAAAAAGCGAATATCAGATTACCATTTCGGATACTGTAATTAATAAAGATATTGTTATTGACAAACAAAATCGTGAACAATATGTGAAGAATAAGCTTAATCAGTTTGCAGCACATCAACTGGTTATTACGGATAGATTACATGGCATGCTTTTTTCGCTATTGACAAAAACACCTTGTATAGTTTTCAATAATAACAATGGAAAAGTAAAGTTCACCTATTTAAATTGGATGAGCGACCTGAATTATATTAAGTTAATGGGTACTGATAATTTTGATCAAGTATTACAAGAAATTAGGAAATTATTGCAGGTTAAACCGATAACTAAAGATTTTGATCAGAATTTCAATGAATTAACAGACTATTTAAAAAGTCTAGAGGATAGTTAAATTTTTACTCAAGGGAAGTTCAATGAATAAAATAAAATACTTAATTGGAAATTCAGTGATATTTGCCATTGGTAATTTGGGCAGTAAGCTAATTTCCATTTTATTAGTGCCACTTTATACTTATTTTCTAACAAAACAAGAGTATGGAACAGTAGATCTTATTACAAATACGGCCAGTTTATTATTACCAATAGTGTCTATGTCAGCCTATGATGCGGTTTTGCGCTTTGTAATGGATAAAAGTACTGATAACAAACAAGTATTTACCAATGCGATTTTAATTACATCAACAGGGGCGCTGATTTTTCTGGGAATTTTACCTCTGGTTAGTTTATTTCATGTTTCGCACTTGATTTATTTTTACATTATACTTGTTCTTCAAGCTTTTAATTCTACCTTTATTCAATATGCACGAGCAATTGGGCAAGTGAAGGTTTTTGCATTTAATGGTATTTTGGGAACTCTGGTTACCGGAGTTTCAAATATTATTTTGCTCGTCTATTTGAAGCAAGGGATCCAAGGCTACTTACTATCAATTATTTTTGCCTCGTTAATTAGTTCAATGTATGTCTTTTTAAGGTTACATTTAAGTAAGTCCATTAAACTAATACTACTTAACAAGACATTGATCAAACAAATGTTAATTTATGGAGTTCCATTAATTCCTAATGCTTTAGCTTGGTGGGCTACGAATACATCTAGTCGTTATTTTATTCTGTATTTTATTGGTGTAGGAGCCAATGGGTTATTTGCTGTGGCTAATAAAATTCCCAACTTACTGTCTATGTTAAATTCTATATTTTTTCAAGCTTGGCAGATGTCAGCAATTGAGGAATACGGATCCGAAAAAAAGTCTGAGTTTTATTCAGATGTTTTTAATTATTATAGTCAAATGATGTTTTTAGCTACTGCTTTTATTTTATTTGTTATTCGTCCTTTTATGTCTGTGTTTGTCTCTGACGCATTCTATAAAGCTTGGATGTTAATTCCATTACTGCTTTTCTCAGTTCTTTATTCCAGCTTTGCTAGTTTTTTGGGAACAAATTATATTGCAGCTAAGCAAACAATGGGTATTTTTTATACAACAATTATCAGTGCAATAATTAATGTTACGCTAAATTTATTGTTTGTTCCCTTAATCGGTGCCAATGGGGCTGGCCTGAGTAGCTGCATTAGTTTTTTCGTGATGTGGTTAATTAGAATTCGAGACACCCGGCGATACATCAGTATTAAATTAAATGTTAATAACATTATTTTTAACCATGCTATATTAATTGTGCAAACATTGATCTTGTATTTGCCTTTAAATTTAAAATTATTGATGATAGTAGAATCTGTTCTGTTTATATTAGCCTTAATCGCTAATAGTGCTTTTATAAAAGGCAGCTTGCAGCTTGTAAAATCAATTTTGAAAAAATAAATTAGTATTGCTGGTAAAAAATATTTGATCAACCAATTTTTTGCGAACGGACAGTGAATGTCCGCTTTTTTTATCCCTAATTCAGTATACAAGAAATCTGCCATCAGTAATCATTAAATTGATTACCAACAACAGATATTGTAGAGCCCCTTATTTTAGTTCCTCAATAAATTAGGTGATATTGAAGATAAATTATGACATTTGATTATAAAAAATTAAATACATAAATCGATTATATAGAGTGAACTTTTTTCTTGCGTAAATAATTATCTGGTGCTACAATAAGTACATGGTTGGAATATTAAAATGATAAAGCTTTCGGAGATGAATTAGAGGAGACGATAAAATGGATTTCAAAAACTTTAAGCCTTATACTTTAACAAGTGGACCAAGTACAATGACAGTATCGAAAAGTGGTGTTTCTTTTTCGCAAAAAAGCGTGATCAAACTTCATAAAACGCGCTACGCAAGATTGTTAATTGATTACAAAGATAAGATGGTTGCAGTACAAGAAGCAGAAAAAGATGATGAAAATGCAGCTCCATTCTATAATCCAAAACGTAAGATTATAACTGCTCGTTGGAATTATGTTGATCTCGTTAACTCACTTGCTAATTTGATGGACTGGGATACAAAAAAGTACACCTATCGGATGGATGGTAAGTATATTGCAGAGAAAAAAGCGCTGGTATTTGATTTAAAAGAACATAAAATTTTAAACAAATAATAGAAAATGGCAAAGAAAAAAAGCCGAAGGTAGCCGCCTTCAGCTTTTAGAAAGTTTAGTGATAGAGACACTAAGAAACGTTAATACATTCTTAGTATAACTTCTTTTGAAGAGAATGTCACTACTTTTTATCTTTTGCCTCTATTTAAGGAGGAATTTATAATGAGTAGTAAATTTATATTTGCTATTGATGGTAATACTAATAAAACATATACGCTTGATCAATTAGATCATTTTCCGCGACATGATAATCGCTTAACCGATCTTAGGTGCCCAGAATGTGGATGCGGATTAACTTTTCGCCACTCTGGGGTGCGTGCGGCCAGCCTAGCGACACGGAAGAATCAGCGTCACGCCACCAATTGTCATTTTAAAACAAATGTTCAAATAGCTAAGCAACAAATTCGGTATCGTAACTCACAAAATGTTTACTTAACATCCAAAATGCAACAAGATCGCTCGTATATTTTTTATTTGGATTTGAACAATCATCTAAATTCGGAACAGATGAAGCATAAACAATCACGAAAGACACGGAAAAGGACTTCAACTAAAAGTTACCGTAAGGATCAAAAAACAAAAATTGAAAATAGAACAAAATTGACACCTAAGTTAGATCATGCAGGTGCAGTTAATGCCGAAAATTTTCCACACAGACGTGTACAAATTGGCAAAAAGTATTTGAATCAATTTACTGCTAATGATGTGAATCAGGCATTTAAAACAGGTGGTTTTCTGGAAAAAATAATAATTTATGATGATCGCGTTGTCTTAAAGCTTGAGTGGGAGAAGCATCATGCCAACATAGTGATCAATGAGGCTGCCTTACAGACAGCACAAATTAATTTCAAATTGGTAATGTCTTCAATTCAAAAAGTATCTGATAAACCAATTGTAACCATGTTAGTTGATGTTATTCCACAAACGTCAAGTTCGGGTTTAAATTATTTAGTCCGCAATGTTAATTCAATTCTTTTTAACGGAGAAGTGGCAGCGGTTTATTTAGATAAGCAGCGTATGGCTAAGGAGTTAGTCCATTAATCAAAATTTCGCCATGGTTTGAACAATTTATCAATTAGAAAGAAAGAAGCTTATAAAGCTATGAAAATTAAAGAATTTATAGCATACGTTGCAAAGAATGAAACTGCTAAAGACGATTTAAATACATCAGTTTTTAATCAAGAAATTAATCTTGATGAAATAACAGTTCAAGAATTAAATAGCATAAGTAATGAAATAGATGACACAGTACCACACACATTAAAACATCTCATTAAATTTTCGAAGATGGAGCAAGATAATGATGTAGAAAGAAAAAATAAAATACAGCATAAAATTGCCGATTTTTTTGATCGTTTAGTAGACTATTTTTCAAATTTCATAAAAAATATTTTTTAGAAGTTTTATTAACTACTTTAATAGCAGCGTTTTTATTAGTCTTCGTTGTACCAATCATTGTGATTATTAATGAATCAGAATATGTATCGTTCTTTCAAAGCATCTTTATTTTAATGGTAACCTTACTAATAGTTTCAATTGTTTTAACAATATTCGGTATAATGCAAAAAAGTATCGTTATTTTTGTATCAAAATGGGTGTTGCTTTAATTGGTTTAATTGCTTTAGGGTGCTCTTTGAAGGTTATTGTTAATGCACCTAATGATCAAAATTTTTTCGTTGGACTTACTTTAATGTTTGGTACTTATGCGACATCTTGGAGTATTTACCGCCTATTAAAACATTTTGTTAATTTTGATGTGAATTCTAAAATAAATATTATGCACCTTTTTGTTTATATTATTACAACGATATTAACTATTATTGCGCTGTTTAAATGAAAGTGAAATAGTATAATGTCATATTGATTATGATTGCATATTAAGAATTTCTTATTTTAAAATAATATTAATTGGCAAGGAAAAAGCCAAAGGTTGCCCCCTTTGGCTTCGAGAAATCTAAAAAACAACAAGTATATCACGTTCGTTTTATCTTATTTATCAAAGAATGTAAACGTCTTTTTGATTGTTCTTCCTCCCAATTAATTAAAATTTAGGAGGGTTTATTATGGTAAATAAAAACAAATCACATTCAATTTCTATTAGGTTGCATAATACCGATGTTAAAAAATACGAAGATGTGTTAAAGCTTCAGTATCAAAAGGAAGGGAAAACTCTTGTAAAAGTAATTGCTATTCCTAAATCTATTGGAAACGGCAAGGTTTTTGCACTTACTAATCAGTCTTCAACACCAACATGGAAATCGGAAGTTGAAGAACTTACTGGTAATAGAATAAAAATACCTGATAATACCTATTCAAAAGTAGTGATCGTTGTTAAACTCAAAGACAGATCTAGGAAAGATCGATTTTTGAGTATTTCGTATGGGTATGGCGAATCCTTACTAGATAATTCAAAATTTGTGACTGATTTTGGGAAATTAGTAGCTGCAAAAAAGGTATCTCCTGATAAGGTTAGTTCAGCTAAGACAATGCAAGTAAAAGAAGATATTACTCAAAATCAAAAACAGAATGTTGGTGTCAGTTCACAGGGTATTAAAGGATTGGTAAAATCATCCTCTGAATTTCTTACTTCAGTCTCAGGATATTTTAGCCGTGGTCCTACAGAAACCAAGTTAACCGGTTCTAATGAATTGCTTAGAGCTAAGCGCTCGATGCCATTAACAGAAGTTATCAACGATCTTCAATATTATTTAGACGAATATTTAGATAAAAAAATTAAGATAAAAATAGCTTCAAATTTATCACAAGTTAAGCCAAAAAAGACCAAAGACGAGTTAGATCAGAAATTAGCGGAAGCAATTATCAACGATAAACTAGATTTTGGGGTAGCTTGGCCAGGATATGAAGAAATTGATAATTTAACAGTAATTAACCTATTAGGGAAGGGAATAAAGCCTAATTTAGAACCAGTGCAACAGCTAAGACAGTATATTATTCAAAAAAAGCCAACATGTAAGACTTTTTTAAATAAATTGCAAACAGCACGGATAGTTATTACAAAAAATCAAGCGGAGCAATCAGATTTACAGCTTTATAAATGCCTATTTGCTGAAATTTCTGGTAAAAATGGGTTCTATTTACTATATAATGGTGTTTGGTACACAGTTGATAATAATTTTTATAATGAAATGTGGCAAAATTTTAAATCGGTTCCAGTATCACCATTAAAACTTCCAGCAATAAAGAAAGGAGAAACGGAAACAGCTTACAATAAACGTGCGGCGAGTGAAATAGATGCTAAAGAACTTCATTTAAGTACATATAAAAGTACTATTGGAAGGGGAACTATAGAACCTGCTGACATCGTCACGCCTAATAGGGAATTTTTATATGTAAAAAAAGGTCTTTCATCTGCAATGCTTAGTCATTTATTCGAGCAAGCAGCGGTTGCTGCCGACTTGTTATCGCAACATGTTGATCCAAAATTTAGGAAAAAGATTTTATCAGAGACAAATTTTTCCGAAGAATTTTTAGACAACGAAGTACCAAATAGCCAAATCACTATTGTTTTTGTTATTATCAGGAAAACTAAAACTTTACCATTTTTTTCAATACTCAGTTTTGTTGATACAGTTAAGCACCTACGGATAATGAGTTTTAAAGTTCAAATTGCTTGGGTAAGTTATTATTAGGATCAAATAAAAGTTAACTATGTTGAGTCTTTGATTAATCATAATTACGAAAGAATCTTGTAATTATTCGAAGTGAACTACTACATAGTTAACGGATAGCGTTAGTTTTTATACTGGAAACTCGAGATTATTGACCATTAAACTGGTGAATATAATTGAGGTATGATTAATCATCTAATAATTGATATGATAATTTGTAGTACTAAATGGCAAATAAGTACTTGCTATCAAGCTTTGTGGTGTATATTATCCGTGATTAATGTATTTTATCAAATTTAAAAACAACCCCCGTCAGCATCGCTGGCGGGGGTTGCTCATTCAAGCGCGCTAACTAGCGCGCTTAAACACTATTCTTGTGCTGCTTTGGCAAGCTGTTTGTCTTCCTCGCTGCCGAAAATTGGGGTTACGTTGCGTTCGATGTACTGCGCTTTAATTGGTAAAGCGTAAGGGTTCACCGCGTCAATTTCGAACATCTTTAAGTCGGCGATGGTTTGCATCGCCGTTTTGACGGTGGTTTCGTCCAAGTCTTGGGCGGCGTAGTTTAAGCGCATGTGCTTGGTTTTGCCGGCTTCGCTTTTAAATTCCATGTCGAGTTGCTTCATATAAAAGCTCCTTTCTGCGTGGGTGGCGGTGGCCTCAATAAAAGCTTGGGGCCACTGTTGGTTGCGGGTAAGCGCGCTCTGTCTGGCCACGGGAAATCTTGTGATTGAAATGGGGTTTCTAGGTGGCCAGGCAGTCGAGGTAAAGCGTGGTGAGCACGCTTGGTTTGGCCTTGCCCGCAAAATTGGTATCACCAGTATGTGGTAGTAGTAACCTAGGGTGGTTCTGCGCGTTTTGTTGCGCTGGCGGTTGTCTCTAGGTTGCGTGGCAAGCATTTGTTGTTAGGCGCTCACTACAGGTTTCCGCATGTGCTGCGGAAACCTACCGCGCTAGGCTAAATTGGCTAGCCTGCAAAGTCATGGCGGTCATAAGTGACCGTCACGGCGGCGCTGTAGCCTTCGTCGGCCAGTTTGGCGATGGTTTGGCCAAATTGATCGCATTGCTCAGGCGTAATGCCTTCTTTTAAGTTGACGAATTTGTGGGTGGCTTCGTCATCGATGTTGTCACCGATGGTTTTGATTTCTAAATTTGTTTTCAGCCATGTCATGTGTGTCTTCCTCCTTATTTTCGGGCGGCTGGGGGCATAACGATTTTTGCCCTTAGGTGCTTGGTGCTGCCACTTGGGCGAATTTGCCAAGGTAGGCGAATTTCAGGTGCCGGACTGGCTGGCTGTTATTGCCTCACTTGGTGTTTTGCCGGGGTGGGCTGGCTTGGTTGCCGCCCGCCGCTCTGTTGTTTGGTCGCCACTGCGGCTAGCTGCGGTGAGGACCGCCGGGCTGGCAGTGGCAGGTGCGTTCTTTTAGGGGTGCTGGATTCAACCGTTGGTGCAATGTGCGTTTCAGGTTAGCTGGGTCTTATTTTTGAGTGACAGTTTGCGGCCGCTTTTGTCCCTCATTTATAGGTGCCGTTTGAGCGCTGGTTTTTGTGCCACTTTTTTTAGTTTTGCTAGGATTTTTTTGCGTTTGCGGTACAGGGTGCGGCGGCTGATCTGCAGAGTGGCGCAGATTTCCGGCACTGGGCGATTTTCGTGGTACAGCAGCATCAGCAAGCGGCGCTCGTTTTTTTCTAGCGCGCTTAATAGTTGTTGAAGCTGGAGGCGTTGCAGCCACTGGCTTTCCTGGTTCGTGCTGGGTTCAAGCGCGCTGTCTGCGCCGAAGTGGCGGGTGTAGCAGTCTCGTTGGCGCAGTAGGTCAATCACGCGCTGGCGGACTTTGGTGTAGATGTAGTTGGCCTGGCTGATGTGCTGGTGGCTGCGTTGGTACTGGCAGTAGGCGGCCACGTAGGTCAGCAGGCTTTCTTGGTAGTAGTCGTCAAATTCGGGGTGGGCTGGGGTAATTTGGTAGCGTTTGAGCACGCCCAGTATTAGCGCTTGGTTTTGTAAGGCGGCGCTAAAGCCTTGTTGGCGTAATGTTGCCATGTTGGGTCACAACCTTTTTTGTAGTGATCCCAGACGTCTAGGTCGCTTTTTAGCATAGCGGGTGCGCTGGCGTTTGCCAAACAACGAAAAATTGATTTTTACAACGGCGTTTTGGCTGGGTGTGCTAGGCAGTTGGCGTTTTAGGTGGGCAACGCCGCTTTTTTAATCGTTTCTTAATGAGATTTTTATTAAAATGTAAGCGCTACATTCTTTACTAGGAAACGATTTTCGGGTACGCTATAGCAATCGAAATACTTGGAGGAATTTTCATGAGTCAAAGACCCAAATTTGTTGCGGCAAACACCCCTTTTTTTGATTTAGACGATTTGGCACAGCGGTTTGATGTGTTGGAATTTAGCGATTATCTGCAGGTGCGGCCGGAAACGGTTTACATCAAGCAATTGCGCCAGCCGTTGCACCGGTTTGGCAAAACTTACCACACGGCGTTGGTCGAGATTTCGGGGCGTTGCTTGCTGACGCCCCAGCGGCCGAGTCAGTTAATCGTCGCTTACAGTCAACAGGGGCTGACCAGCTGTCGTTTTTGGCAGTGGGTGGCCGCGGCGTTAAATGTGCGCCCGTTACCTTATTTTGCGGGGGAAAACTCCTTTATCCCGGAAAAAAGTCCGCTGCGGCAGCAGACTTCCTGGATTGGCAGTCGCTGGTACGATCAGGTGAACACGGTGCAAAAGGCCACCTACGTCACGTTTACCCAGCCGGCCACGCAGCAGCAGGTGGTGGTGCAAGTACAGATCAGTCAAAAGCAGTTGCTGCGCCAGTTAGCGCGGGTGCGGGCGTTATTGGTCAACGTGCAGCAATTGTTGCACCACGAATTCAGTCAGGTGCTGCCTAGCAGTCAGCTACAAGTGGTGATTCCGCCAAACTTGCCGTTAGCGGCGGATTTGCAATTGCCAGCGCTGTCTGCTGCCTTGTTGCGGCGTTTCATTTACCAACACCATAATCGCGACATCGCCGATTTAACCGCTGAGCGCTATGGCGATATCGACGATATTTTGGCACAGGCGGACTACCATTTATGGCCGCCGCGGGAGTTAACCAGTTTTCGCCGGGAGTTAGCGCGCTTAGGGTTTTGTAAGCGCGATGCGTAGGGGGTAGTCCAATTGTGATTTTGCACGGGCTAGCCGGGGGACTCTGGTTATCCGGAGTGCGGCTAGCCGGAGGGGTGTACGGGTATCCGGGGGGCAGTTGTCAGGTTGAAATGCGGTTTTAAGGTTGTTATCACAACGTTTTAACCCCCTGATCAGGCTGTCTGTCGTTTGGTCAATTAAGGTCAAACCATGCCGTCATCTTTTTGCTTGTCAGGGTAAAAAATTTAGTTGGTGAAAGCCATTAAGATCAACGTTTAGCGGCAAACGTTGATTTTTTTTGCAAAAAAAGTGGCACAAATCCGGTTGTTCAAACGGCACCTAAAGATGACAACCAAAGAGGTGAGATGCTTTTGAAACCAGTAATTCAACTACCTAGTGATTTATTTCAACTGCCAGAATTTCAGCAATTGGCCCAGTTAACCACGAAAACCCAGTACCGCACGGCGCTAGCGTTATGGTTAAAACTATTGTTAAAAGCAGGCCGCTTAAATCAAGCGGGCTTGGTTTACACTCGGGCTGAGTGGCCCCTGTCGCTAGGCGCAGTCTGCCGCCTAGCCAATATTACCGAAATTCCGACTGCCCGCAGGAGTTTAGCCTTTTTAATCCAAGCCGGCCTACTCGCCACTACTGAAAACCACCAGTACCGCATCTGCAACTGGCAGCGCTACTATTTGGCCCAGCCGCCAGCAGACTACCACGGCTTGATTAAATTCACCGGCAAAGCCAGCGGGAAAATGGGCCAACAACCGCCACTGCCACCAGCCACCACGGCGCTGGATCGCCCTAGTGCCCCGCAAGCAAGCGCGGGGTCGTCCCGCCCCAACGCGCCGAAAACAGTCAGCGGTGCGCTGGACGACAGTGGCGCGCCAGCAGATAATGCAGCGCCAGCTGATAACACGGCGCCGGCAATGCAGCAACCAGTAAAGCCAGTACCAACTGCCACGCCAGCTGCGACAATTCAGCAAGCCACCCGTTCCACGGCGACTGTTAAATCAGCTACCACCAGTCAACAAGCAACTAGCCCTGTGGCAATTGCCAAACCAGCCGTGACCATCAGCCCTGCAGTAACTGCCAAACCAACCACCGCCAGTCCACCGCCTTTAACAGCGTACTCAGCGGCGCAGCAAGCGCGCTTGCAGCAGGCGACGGTGAAGGTGCTGGCGTATTTAAACCAGCAAACCGGGAAGCGCTTTGTAGTCGATCAGCGCAGCCAACGTTTGCTAGGGCACCTTTTTCAACAACAAGTCACGATGGCCCAAATTAAGCAGGTCATTAATTGGAAATGCCATGAATGGCGCAATACGGAATTTTGGAAATTTGTCCGCCCGCAAACCTTGTTCGGGCCGAAATTTAATCAGTATTTACAGGAAGCACCGCCATTAACGCGGCCAAAAACGCGCACCACGGTTTCCCGCCAGGCTTACTTGCGCCAGCTGTACGGCATGAGCTGTAGTGTGGCGGAAGTGGTGCGCCGAGCCGCGGCGGACAACATTCACACCACAACTAAAGAAGTGGAGGCCATTGCCCATGAGCTTCGAGCTTAAAATCGTACATTATCTCGTTCACCACCCGCAAATCGCTAAAACGGTCACCATCGACCCCGTTTGGTTTGGCGTGCGCAGTTGCCGGGAGTTTGTTCAATTTTTACTGGCGCACCCGGGGCCGTATCCCAATTGGGTGGCGTTGCAACGTCGTTTTCAGGCGGCTTACCCTACCGCGTTTGCCGACAACGAGTGGCACCAGTTAAGTCAACCTGTTAATGATGAAAAGCTGTTTACTGAAAGTTTGCAAACATTGCAGTTTTGGTATGTGCAAGGCAACGCCCAAGCAGCCGCCCAAGCGTATTTTGCTTTGCCTAGCGCGGAAAATTTGGCTCAGTTGCAACAAGTCAGCGCCCAACTCAGCGCGCTGAACCAACCACAATTGCCCACCTTAAGTTTGGCAACACACGGTAAAGCCATGTTGCAAGCATTAGAAAAGCCCCAGCCTAGCGGGATTCGCACCTTTAACGTGGTGGATCAAGTGTTAGGCGGCGGGTTGCGCGGCGGCGTGTTATGGACCATTGGCGCACGGCCGGGTGTGGGCAAATCTGCCTTCGCGTTAAATTTAATTCAGCAAGCGCTAGCCCACCAGCCAGAACTACAAGTAGATTTATTTTCGCTAGAGATGACCGCCACGGAAAACTACCAACGCACGTTGGCTTACCAAACTGGGGTGGCAGCGGATAAATTTCACAATCCGGCCCACCAGCTAAACGCCAGTGAAAAGCAACAAGTCAAAGCCGCTATCGCCGCAATTGACCAGCAACACTTGCAGCTGCACGATAAATTGTTGGTGTTGCCGCAAATCATTAAAGTGATCCGCGATCACGCGCTGCACGCTAAAGCCGGTCACTATTTAGCGGTGATCGATTATTTGCAAATTATCAGTTTGGACCGGGTGGCTGCCCGCACCGACCGCCGGCAAGAAATCGAAACCATCACCCGGGAACTGAAATTGTTAACCAACGAACTGCAAATTCCACTGATTTTATTTTCCCAGTTGAACCGGGAACTGGAAAAACGGTTGGACCGCACGCCACAATTGGCAGACTTACGGGAATCCGGCAGCATTGAACAGGATTCCAATGTGGTGAGCTTTTTGTACCCGGCAAGCAACACGCAAAATCATCAAGTTAACCGCCACTTAAATTTAATTTTCCGCAAAAATCGTTCGGGCCGCTTGGCGGAATTAGCGTTTTTATTCAAACCGCGGCAAATGCGCTTTACCCCGCAGATTGTCACGCATGATTAGTTGGGGGCGTACAAGTTGGCGCGAGTTGGAATTGGGGGGGTTGTTTTTACAGTAGTGGTAACTGGCCAGTGCGATTTAGCGGGAATTTAAGCGCGCTTGAAACTGAAAGTTTGCTGTTATGCGGTTCTTAAATGAGCGATTCAGCGCGCTTGATGGATATGGCCGCTATTAGCGGTATTCTAGGCTAGCGCGCTAATCACTGATAACGTCATGGATTTTGAAAGGAGGGATGAAAAGATGCTAACCACGTTAACAGTAAGTGATGCCAAAAGTCATTTAAACCAGCTGGTTCGGGAACTGGACGCATCCGCGCAAGCGGTTCTAATCCGCAATCACCGCACCAACCAATGGGTGATTTTGATGGCAGCACGACCTTGGCAACAAGAGCTGGAGCAACTGCTGGGCAGTGCTTTTTTCATGAAAGATTAAGGAGTGATTGTGATGTCAGAATTAACTGTTGATTTGCGCCGTGAGTTGGCTAAACGTGATTTTTTGGCGCGGCCGCTTTACACCGGCGATACGCTGTATTGTTTAGGCGATTTTTTGTACCGGGAGGCGGATGCCGCGGAATTTTTGTTGTTTTTACATTTTCTCTGTGAAAATGAAGCCGCGGCACCGGCCATTTTGGCGCTGCTAGGCGCGCGGCAGATTCAGCAGCCCGTCCGCTGAGATTATCGGTGGTAATCGCCGCGTAAATTTGGTATGCTAACAATGGAAGTGCATGCCGTTTAAGACGGTGGTTCATTAGGGTAAAATAACCGCTAGCTTCCCACAGCTAAGGCGGTTATTTTTTGTGGTTGAGTTGAATCAACACAACAACTAATGTGATTAGCTTTAGCACGAAATTACCAAAGCCTAACATTAGTTGTAAGGTATCCGTTAGGGACACCTAGGCGCCTCCTTTCTAGAAGTTTTGTGGTGACTAAGGTTTTAATGCCATAGCAACCACCTCCTTTAGGAAGTGCCACCGCCTTAACTACGCTATGATATTTAATATGCCAGCTTGTGATTGAAAAAGCAAGCTGGCATTTTTTATTAAAAAAATTAAGTTTAAAAAAACAATGCGGAGAATTTGCGTAACTTAGTTATAGTGGGGTTGGAGAAGTGTTGCTGGACTTGATTTAATTTGCGATACTAGTTTTAAAATACCGGATTAAAAACGAGGTGCTCAGCATGACAGAAGATCTAGAGCCAAAATTAGCGGAAAGTTTAGCGCAGCTTCAAGCTTATGCAGTCGGGGATGCTTCAGGTGTATTGGTTGAAGAATTGCCCATTAAAACAGCGCCAACTTACAGTGCCACTGACATCAAAAAAATTAGGCAGTCGTTACATGCAACGCAACGTGTTTTTGCTTATTATTTAGCGGTTTCGCCGCGGACCGTTGAAGCTTGGGAAACTGGCCGGACCACACCTAGTGGCAGTACAAGGCGTTTAATTCAGTTGATTGTGGCCAAACCGCAGATTTTAGCTGTGCTTGAAGCACAAGATTAGCCCCTCTGTTTTTTCGCAAAAAATTTTAAATTTAAAAAAACAATGTGGGGAATTTGCGTAACTTAATATTAGTGGGGTTGAAAATTAGCGCTTCACCAAGCAGCAGTGACCAAAATTGGCGGTGTGCGGTTTAAGTTTGCTGCTGGTAGCGCTGGCAAGGGCGCGCTGTTTAGGCGGGCAACCTGTTTCTTTGCTTGCACCTGCTAAAAGGGGTAAAATATAACCAACTTAGCTGAATTTGGCAAAGAATAGGGGAGATTTTAATGGCAGAATATACACGTGCTTGTACCTCCGTTTTGGTAGGTAAAAAAGCTAGTCTCGATGGGTCAACTATGATTGCCCGCAACGACGATACCTTTTTGCCGAACACACCGCAACGGTTTGTGATGCACCCAGCGGTTAAAGGACAAAATAAAGTGTTGAAGTCTTATTTAAACGGCTTTCAGGCAAAATTGCCGGCAGACGCTTACCGGTACCAAGCGGTGCCGAACGTGGACGTTAAAACACAAGGCGTTTATGACGAAAGTGGCTTTAACGAAAAAAACGTGGCGATGAGTGCCACTGAAAGTACTTATGGTAATGAAAAGTCTTTAGCTTACGATCCGTTAGTACCAGATGGCATGGACGAAGATACGTTGCAAACCATGGTGCTACCTTACATTGATTCCGCCGCTGACGGGGTTAAACGGTTAGGTGCTTTGATTAAAAAGTATGGCTCACCAGCTGGTAACAGTGTGCTGTTTAGCGATAAAGAAAATGTTTGGTACATGGAAATCGTCACAGGACATTTATGGGTAGCACAGCGGATTCCTGACGATGCCTACGCAATCGCCGCTAACCAAGTTGCCATCCAACAAGTGGACTTTGATGACCCGGAAAACTTTATGTGGGCAGATGGGATTCAGGAATATGTGGCTGAACACCATTTGAACCCGGACAAAGAAGGCTGGAACTTCCGCCACATTTTTGGTACGGACAATGAAAAAGACCGGCACTACAACACACCGCGGGTTTGGTTTAGCCAGCGTTATTTGAATCCTGAAATCAAACAGGATCCAGAAAGCTCTGATCTACCATTTATCTGCTATACGGACCACAAAATTAGTGTGGAAGACATTGAATACATTTTAGGCTCCCACTATAATGAAACCCCATTTGATCCGTTGGGTCCTGGTGACGATCCAGCTAAATACCGTTACCGGCCAATTGGGTTGAACCGGACGCAAAACTCCCATGTTTTGCAAATTCGCCACGATGTACCCGACGAACAAGCGGCCATTATGTGGATGGCCTTTGGCTACCCGGCCTTCACCCCTTATGTGCCGTTTTACGCCAACGCGACGGATACGGATCCTAGCTACAGCGCTACCCCACTGAAATTTGATTTCAAGAGTGCCTACTGGATGTACCGGGCCTTATCTGTTTTAGTTGAAAGCCATTATAGCAAGTTCTTAGACAGCAACAATGCTTACTTGCAGGCGGCTAAGCAACAGCAACGGCACTTAATCGCAACTACTGATGAAGCAGCGGCGAAATTAAGTGGTGCGGCGTTAACGGACTACTTGACCAAGCAAAACCATGCAATGGTTGCGGATATGCGCAAGCGGACCATGGCCTACATGGGTGAGTTATTCACCATGGGCTTGGATTTGTCGAAGTTAACGTTTAACATGGATAAGAATTTATAAACTGTGCGGCTTCATTTAAAGCGCCAGTAAAAGCGGCCAAACAGGCAGCTGTGTGCCTTTGTTGGCAAAGTTCAACTGGAGGGACAACAGGGCTTGTTTACGGCTGCTTTTTATTTTGTGTTTTTGAAAGCGGTGTAAATTAAGCGTCACTAGTGAAAGCGCTTGAAAAATCGGTTGTGCTCCTTTAGAATGGAAGTTATGGCTAAACTGCAGTTACAACGCTGCATGGCTACTGTCGCTAGGAATTACCGTTGGCGACGCGCGCTGCGTTTAGTCGGCAAAACTAGTCATTTAGTAACGCAACCAACTCAATGGGGCAGCGTTTTTTAACTTTGGAGACGACCAGGAGGAATAGCATGGCAAAAGTTTTAGCAATCAATGCAGGCAGTTCCACGTTAAAGTGGCAGTTATTCGAGATGCCTGCGGAAACCGTTTTGGCTAAAGGGATGATTGATCGGCTAGGGATGGCCGATTCGGTTTTCACCGCCAAATATGGTGATGGTAAAAAATTCAAAATGACGCGGGACATTAAATCTCATGATCTTGCCGCGACGTTGTTACTGGAAGAATTGAAAGATTTAGGGATTATCGCCCGCTTTGAGGACATTAGCGGTATCGGCCACCGGGTGGTTGCTGGTGGTGAAACGTTCCAGGATTCTGTGGTAATCACGGCGCAAACGTTGCGTAAAATTGAATCATTAGCTGAGTACGCGCCTTTACATAATCCAACGCAGGCTTACTACATTCGTGTTTTCATGAAATTATTGCCGCGGGTACTGCAAGTGGCAGTGTTTGACACGTCTTTGTTTGCCAAAATGCCACCGCAAAATTATTTGTACAGTATCCCTTATGATTACTATGAAAAATACGGGGCGCGTAAGTACGGCGCTCATGGGACTAGCCACCGTTATGTTTCCCAGCAAGCTGCCAAATTGTTGGGCAAACCGTTGGCTGATTTGAAAATGATTACCTTACATTTAGGCAGTGGGGCGTCGATTACCGCTTTTGATCATGGCCAAGCTGTGGATACGTCGATGGGTTTTACCCCGCTAGCGGGCATCACCATGAGTACCCGTTGCGGCGACATCGATGTATCGTTATTACCTTATTTAATGGAAAAACTGCACATTAATAAAATGAGTGACATGATTGATATTTTAAATCACAAGTCAGGCTTGTTGGGGTTGTCACAACTATCGCCGGACCAGCGGGATTTGGAGCAGGCAGAAGCCAGCAATCCGCTAGCCAAACAGGCATTAGCCATTTTTATTAACCGCGTGGTGAAGTACATCGGTGCGTATGCCGCGACCATGAATGGCTTGGACGCGCTAGTTTTCACCGCTGGTAGCGGTGAAAACGGCATTGAATTGCGGGCTAACATTATCAAGCAGCTGGCTTACTTTGGCGTGCAAGTTGATCCGCAAAAAAATGCTGTCCGTGGCAAAGCCCGGGTGATCAGCACGGCTGATTCAAAAGTGGCTGCTGTGTTGATGCCAACCAATGAAGAATTGATGATTGTCCGCGATGTGATGCGGTTAGGGCACAACGACCCGGCGTTGTAGGGAAAATCGGCCTAGTTAATTTTAGACCAATTGTTTCACAATTTTTGGAAATTCTTTCTAGCAGAGAGTTTCATGGGCATTTTTGTTTGGGTCATTGCTAATTGATGCCCAGCACCCGTTATTCTTGTATTTGCCTTGCGGGGTTGGCGGCAGTCCCGGTGGGATCGCGTTTGGCGCTAAATATCAATTCGGCGATAATGTTTACGCCTTTTTCGCGGAACCCACCCATGTGCCGTCACTGTTATTAGGTTTGTTGACCAAACAGTACGCCAACGTCTCGGTGACTGATTTTGGCATCGACGGTAAAACGGTAATGGATGGTTTGGCCGTGCCGCGGACATCGCAGTTTGTTGCTCAATTGATGGCCCACTTTTTCGACGGTGGTTACACATTGACGGATGAAACGGCTAACTTAAATTTGGCGCGGCTTTACGATACAGAAAATATTTTCCTAGAACCGGCAGCAACAGCGGGTTTATCCGGGCCAGCAGCGTTGTTAACTTCTCAAGCGGGGCAAGCCTTTTTAGCCCAGCAGCAGCTAACGGATAAAATGGCTAATGCGGTGCACATCGCATGGGCGACAGGCGGTTCAATGGTGCCAGCAGCCGATCGGCAAGCGTTTTATCAGGCAGGGAAGTAATCTGCACATTGTAATCATGCGACATGCTTGAATGAAACTGCAATCGCGCTCAGATCTAGCTAATTCGTAAAAGACTGAAATTTGTCACAGAAATACAATAGTGCCCGTTATGGCACTATTTTTTATTCACAGTAGCCAGTAGTACTTTTCAAGTTAAGCCGGCAACGTTTTTTTCAATAATAAATCGTGTTGTAAATCCGCGCCTAATTGAAATTGATGGGCGCCAAAACGCTGAAAGCCTAATCGCTGGTAAAATTGGCGTGCAGGTAAATTATGTTCCCAAACGCCTAACCAAACCGTTTGTTTGTGCTGTTGGCTAGCGCGGTGCAACGCGTACTGAACTAACTTAGTCCCAAGCCCTAGCCGTTTAAACGCTTGGGATAAATAGATCCGTTCGATCTCTAAGCTTGCCGGGCCCATTGGTTCTGTTTGGGCGGTGCCGGTGTTTAATTTTAAATAACCAGCTAATTGTTTTTGGTAAAAAATGAATTGAAAATCAGTGGCCGGGTTAGCCAATTCTTGGGCTAACCGCGCTTGATTATAAGTAGTTGCTAAATAAGTATTTAAATCTGCCGGGGTATTTTCAGCACCAAAGGTTGCACTGAAAGTGGCGCGGCTAATTTTTTGTAGTTGGGGTAGGTCAGCTTTAGTGACTGGCCGCATGGTTATTAACATTGTTTCCTCCTTAATAGTGACGCTGGTGGCCTTTTTTAACTGCTTGCCAATCTTGAACTACATTGTGGCTAACTTTGGCTAACAACTGGCGCAGTTGGGCCGTTTCTGCAGCAGATAAACCGGTTAAAGCCACTTGTGTTGAATGGCGATTTTCTCGTTTAAGCAAGGGGTAAAGGCGCTTGCCAGCCGGGGTCAAAACTAAATGCTTAATTTTTCGGTTAGTTGCATCTGGCTTTTTTTCAAGCAAGCCTTTTTGCACTAGATTACGTAACGCCCGGCTACAAGTCGCAGTGTCCACGCACAGCAGTTCGGCTAGGCGCTCCTGAATGATGCCCGGGTTTTCGAAAATCCGCACCACATATAAATACTGGCCTTTAGTCAGGGCAATTTGTTTAAATTCCAAGTTACTCAGCGAATCCAGCGACCGGGCGATGGTACCGATTTGCCGTAAAATGTCAGCAGGCATATTGTTCCTCCTTCAGTAAAAGCTGTTGTTCAGTATAAACGTTTATTATTTTAGTTGCAAATGCAATAAAAATGAATATCTGATCGTGCTTCAATAAAGGGGACATTAGCTGCAAACCACATTAAAAGCAGCTAAAAGCAGTGCGGAAAACTAATTTTTGGACGTTTAAAGCTAAACAGCTGGTGACGTTGTTTTTTTGGTGCTATCTTTAATCTACGCAAAATGACTGGCTGATTTTTTAAAAATTAAATTTTTTTCGCCAGCGACTAATTTTTTAACGGATTAACACGCTGAACCCTTAACGTATCGCCAAAAAACAGCCAGAATAAACTTAATGATTTTTTGGTGGTCAAATGCATAAAAAATCAGTATAATCTAAGGTGTTACCAAACTTGTCATGCCGGCTGCTTAAAATGGTAGTCGGCGTGACGAAATACCGGTAGAATAAGTCGTGACGTAGGGGGTAAAAACGTGGCGTTAGTGAATATACTTGGGATTGCACTTTGGTTAGTGGTGCTGGGGTGCCTCTGGTTTGCATTGCATAATATCCGCACTCGGCGGCTAAAACGATTAGTGCACCGCCAGTACGGCTTTAACGGCAAAGATTTTGGCAAGTCCACCGTTTTAATGCTGGTTTTTTTAGCATTGCTAGGAACTGCCAGTTACTTCACTTTTTTCCGGGATGTGGATTTAGAGGACGAAAACGCGGTATCGGTGAAGTACGATTACGAACCACTGGTGATGACACCCATCGGCGGCAAATTTTACGATGTGAAAGTGGAAAACGGCAATGGCAAACAACCGCTGCAGCACTACACTTATTGGGTGAAAGGTGCGCGTTATCAGATTACTAGCAATAACGCTACCATTGTTGCCGGACCGCACCCGCTAAGCGTGGCAGCGTCTAATTATCCATGGTCGAAAAAAGAATTGGCGCACTATGATAAAAAATACGAACAAACCTTTGCGGCGACGCTGAAGGCGACCTACAAACCAACGCTGCTCAACGGATTGGGAATCCGCGCTGGCCGCACCGCCAGACACTTCACCATCATCCGCGTCCCCAACTCATCAGTGATTTACATGAAACCCGTTAAACCAATTAAAGATTAAAACCACAGCAGGACAACGGAAAAAAAACGCTGCCCTGCTTTTTTATGTCACTGTGGCAGCAGGAACCTACCAAGCAGTGTGCCTTTGGGCCCGCATTTACCTAAGGGCAGCTAACCTGCAGGCGTTGTTCACCGATGTGGGCAGCCACTAAAGCCGGCAGTGGTGACAATCAAGCGCGCTTGATAGCGCGCTTGAAACTTCCTCAACTCGGGAAGTGGTGACTTGATTTTACCTTAACCTGCGTAAATTAAGTAAAATCTTGATGACAAAGCATGAAAAACTGTTGCTTTTAGCCGGTAAAATGCTACCATTTTCTTGAAAGCTAATTTCTTACAAAACGGAGGATATGTATGGCAGAGCATAATTTGGATCCGCAGCTGAAATTGATTGCGTTAAACGCTAACCGCCCCTTAGCGGAAAAAATTGCCGCAGCGACCGGGGTCAGCTTAGCCAAAGCGTCGGTAAAACAGTTTAGTGATGGCGAAATTCAGATCAACTTAGAAGAAAGTATCCGTGGCGACGCGGTTTTTGTAATTCAGTCGATCTCTGATCCGATCAACCAAAATTTGATGGAATTAATGATTATGGTGGATGCTTTGCGCCGGGCCAGTGCGAAAAACATTAACGTGGTCATTCCGTATTACGGCTATTCGCGCCAAGACCGAAAAGCCCGGGCTCGGGAGCCGATTACCGCCAAGTTAATCGCGAATATGTTGCAGATGGCTGGGGTGACCCGCGTCGTCGCGCTGGACTTACACGCTGCGCAAATTCAAGGTTTCTTCGACATTCCTGTCGATCATTTGCAGGCCGCACCATTGTTGGCTGATTACTTTAAAAATAGCAGTTTAACCGAAAATTTAGTGGTGGTTTCGCCTGATCACAGCAGTGTCCCGCGGGCGCGCCAGATGGCGACATTACTAAATGGTGCGCCAATTGCCATCATCGATCGGCGCCATTCCAGCGAAACGGACTGCGAAGATTTAAACATCATCGGCAACGTCCAAGGTAAAAAAGCCTTAGTGGTGGATGACATGATCGATACTGGCGAGCGGGCGATCAGTTCCGCAGTTGCCCTGAAGAAAGCTGGTGCCACGCACATTTATGCAACTGGTACTCACGCTGTGTTCTCCGACGATTCACCGGCCAAATTACAGGCATCTGCCTTTGAACAAGTTGTTGTCACTGATTCAATTGAAATTCCCGCTGCCAAACAATTTGAAAAATTACACGTCGTATCAGTGGGCCCACTGATTGGCAAAGCGATTCAGTTAATTCACCAACACCGCTCTGTCGGCGCGCTTTTCCACCCCTTAGCCCAAATTGAAAAAGCTTAGTGATGTAAACGACCAGTGAACACTGGTCGTTTTTTGTTAGCAGCGGCGCTTCAAGCGCGCTTGAACAAAAATTAAGCGTGGCAAACCTAGCTGAATGCAGGCTTTTTGCACCGGTAGTGGGCATCATTTTCAGCTTGTAGTATAATGGTTATAAAGCGGTTAATTAGATTTACGTAAAGGTAACGTCAAAAGTTCTATGAAAACCGTGGTTCAGGAAGGGGTGTGACTGCTA
>NZ_AYYI01000010.1 GCF_001436505.1 Loigolactobacillus rennini DSM 20253
GTGATTAGAACTTTTATAATTAATTCACCAACAACAGTTGACGAAGAGCCTTTTTTTACTGCTAACATTATTTACGTCTTCTCCGGGCCTTTTTTAGCCGTTTACGTTTACGCTTTTTTTGTTTACGTGCCATCGAACCCATTGCCATTTTTCCTAATTTGCCTGACATCCCTTGGCCAAATAACTGATCCATGCCGGAGAAGTTTCCTTTGGACATTTTATTCATCATTTTCCGGGATTGATTAAACTGTTTGATCATCCGGTTAACTTCTTGAATTGGTCGGCCAGCACCTGCTGCGATGCGCCGGCGACGACTAGGATTCAACAGACCTGGTTTAACCCGCTCTGCCGGTGTCATGGAATAAACCACGGCCTTCATGTGACCAATTTGTTCTGGCCCCATTTGAATTTGGTCGGCGCCAGGAATTTTATTCATTCCTGGCATCATTTTCATAATGTCTTTTACACCGCCCATTTTTTGAACCTGATCCAATTGATCAATAAAATCATTAAAATCAAAGGTATTTTCTTGAACTTTTTCCGCTAAATCGGCTGCTTTTTTCTCATCATAATCAGTTTGTGCCTTTTCAATTAGCGTAAGCATGTCACCCATGCCTAAAATTCGGTCAGCCATTCGATCGGGATGGAATACATCTAACTCGCTAAGTTTTTCACCTTGACCGGTAAATTTAATTGGTTTGCCCGTCACTGCCCGGATTGATAAAGCAGCCCCACCACGGGTGTCACCATCTAATTTAGTTAAAACAACACCAGTGATGTCCAATTGCTGATTAAAACTCTCCGCCACGTTAACAGCATTTTGCCCGGTCATCGCATCTACTGTGAGCAAAATCTCATTCGGCTGCGCAATTGCTTTTAAATCAGCCAGTTCTTGCATTAACTTTTCATCAATTTGTAACCGACCGGCAGTATCAATGATGACATAATCATTTTTCTTCTCTGCTGCCTGCGCTAAACCTTGCTTAACGATTTCTCGTGGATCCACGTCTGTCCCTAATTGGAAAACAGGTGCATCCACTTGTTGCGCAACCGTTTGTAACTGCTCAATTGCCGCTGGCCGGTACACATCGGCTGCAATAAATAGTGGCCGCGCCTTAGCCTGTTTTTTCAGCCGGTAAGCTAATTTACCTGCCGTGGTGGTTTTACCGGCACCTTGCAGTCCTACCATCATAATAATCGTTGGAATGTGGGGTGCCTTATTTAGAGGAACAGCTTCTTTCCCCATAACTTTTGTTAATTCTTCATCCACGATTTTAACAATTTGTTGGGCTGGAGTTAAGCTGTCTAAAACTTCTGCGCCTAAAGCGCGTTCGCGAACTGTTTTGACGAAGTCTTTAACTACGCCAAAGTTAACGTCGGCTTCTAATAAAGCCAATCGGATCTCACGCATCGCCTCACGTAGATCTTTTTCAGTAATTTTACCTTTACGCCGCAATTTGCCCATTGCGTTTTGTAAACGTTCTGTTAAGCCTTCAAATGCCATCTATGTCACCCTCTAATTATTCTGCTTCATTTTGCTCTAACGCATTGATTAAGGCAATTAATTGCGCATCATCTGCATAGTGCTGCTTAATGTAAGCACTCAATTGATCCGCCAATGCATTGCGTTTTTGAAAATTATGGTAAAGCTGCAACTTTTTTTCATAATCTTCTAAAATAACTTCCGTCCGTTTAATATTATCATAAACCGCTTGCCTGCTGACATTAAACTCTTCGGCAATTTCACCTAATGAGTAATCATCTGCATAATAAAGTTGAATGTATTGATGCTGCTTTGATGTTAATAAAGGTGCATAAAACTCAAAAAGTGAATTGATTCGGTAATTTTTTTCGATTTCCATTTTAATCTCCAGCATATCCGTTAATGCATACTTATTAAGCGTACCCTAACCTAAATAGAAAAGTCAATCCGGTTTTAAAACTCATCACAACTGGTGGAAAAAGGCTTACTTTTTAATCATAATCTGCTAAAATGGAATTAAGGTATGCAATTTGATTTTAAAGGAGGCCACATGATGGTACCAACAATCATTTATTGGGGCAGTGTTTTAGTCTTAGCTGTCTGGCTAATTTGGAACGTTGGTTTCTCCATTAAATATTTAATTAGTGGTGAACGTGGTAATTTATGGGCTTTTGCTTTCTTAAACATCTTTGCCTTAATCTTTGGGTTATTAGTGGTTTGGGCTTACGGGCAAAACGGCTTTTTAGAATGGGCATTAGCAACAGATTCCAGCCAAGTACAACAAACCGCTTGGCTTGCAATTAACAACTGGATTAACGTTGCTTTGATCATCATCCAATTCTTCTTAGGACGCACCAAACAAGCACAACCAGCTAAATAATTAGCTTGGAAAAAAACAGCGGACAAGTCGTCATCACGGCTTATCCGCTGTTTTTATTAGGTTGAAAATGATTTCAAATCATCTCAATCATCCGTTTTTGCAGCATCAGGTTGAACTAAATCTTTAAATAACCCATACACAAACTCATTAGGATCAAAGGCTTGTAAATCATCGATTTGTTCACCTAAGCCTACCAATTTAACCGGAACTTTCAATTCACTGCGAATAGCAAGGACTATGCCACCTTTAGCCGTTCCGTCTAGTTTGGTCAGCACAATACCAGTAACGTCTGTGGTTTCTTTAAATTGTTTCGCTTGGATTAAGGCATTTTGACCCGTTGTCGCATCTAACACCAATAACACTTCATGTGGTGCCTCCGGAATTTCCCGGTGAATCACGCGTTTGATTTTTTCCAATTCGTTCATTAAGTTAACTTTATTTTGCAAGCGACCGGCTGTATCAACTAATAAAACGTCATCTTGCTCCTGTTTAACTTTTTGAACCGCATCGTAGACCACCGCTGCAGGATCACTTTTAGCTTTACCAGTCACAACGGGAACATCAGCACGTTTACCCCAGACCTCTAATTGCTCAATGGCACCTGCTCGAAAGGTGTCTGCAGCAGCTAAAACCACTTTCTTACCTTCCTGCTGGTATTGATGAGCGAGCTTGCCAACCGTGGTCGTTTTACCCACACCATTGACACCGACAAATAAGATCACCGTTGGTCCTTTTTCAGCAAAATTCAAACTGTTCTTTTCATCGGCCCCTTCGGCTTCATAAATGTCCACTAGTTTCTCAATGATCGTTTGCGTGACTTCTTGCTGGCTTTTTGCATTGCGCAATTTCACTTCATCACGTAGTTCATCACTGATTTTAACGGCCATTTCGTAGCCAACATCTGCCCCGATTAAAGCTTCTTCTAAATTATCAAAGAATTCTTCATCAACACTGCGAAAATTTGCAAACAAAGCATTTAGTCGCTGCCCAAAAGTTTGGCGGCTTTTAGCTAAACCTTTATCATATTTTTCTTCTGTTTTGGTTTCTGTTTCATTCTTTTGACCGCTAAAAGCTTGTTTAATTTTATTAAATAGTCCCATCTATCTGTCTCCTTTCCGTTACCTAATTTTTAAGCACTGGCTTCCCGTTGTGCGTCTTCCAACGCCACAGAAACCATCTTCGACACCCCAGATTCTTGCATGGCTACACCAAATAAGACATCCATTGCCATCATAGTTCCTTTACGGTGGGTAATCACAATGAACTGAGTTTGTTGATCATACCGTTTTAAAAAGCGGCCAAAGTGTGCCACATTTGCTTCATCCAAGGCAGCCTCAACTTCATCTAAAATACATAATGGCACCGGACGGACATTAATAATCGCAAATAATAATGTAATTGCTGTTAATGCCTGTTCGCCACCGGATAATAAGCTCAGCTGTTGTAACTTTTTCCCTGGCGGTTGTGCTGTAATTTCAATTCCTGTGGTTAATAGATCAGTGGGATCCGTTAAACTCAAATTAGCCTGTCCGCCGCCAAACATCAATGGAAAAATCTCTGCAAAGGCCTTGGCAGTTGCCTCAAAAGTAGCCTTAAATCGTTGGCCAACTTCTTGGTCCATTTCTGTCATCGTGGCAGTCAGCTGTTCTCTAGCCGTCAGTAAATCCTTGCGCTGTTCCAGCAAAAAGTCATAGCGCTGACTAACTCGCTGGTATTCCGCAATGGCGCCCAGATTAACTTCGCCTAAATCAGCCAAACCTAATTTTAATAATTTTTCTTGTTGCTTCAATTGACTAAAATCTGTTGTTAATGTGTCAGCCTTAGCTGCTTCAAAACTAAGTTGATAATCGCTTTCCAACTGTGTCAATGCTTGTTTTAATTGTTGGTTTAAATAATTCAAACTCGTTTTAAGTTGTTGTGCATTAGTGGCCTGCTTTTGGTAAGTGGCCTGTGCATGCGCCAATTGTTGTTCTTGTTGCTGCAAGGTGCTATCAATTTGTGCCCGCTGTAACTTTAACGTTTTAATTTGTTGTGATAATTGTGCTAATTTTTGCGCACTGGCTTTTAATTCATCTTGATTAGCGCGATGATTTTGTTTTTGAGTATCAAGCTGTTGCTGTAGCTGTTTGGCTTGGCGTTGATCACGAGTAATTTCAGCTTGCAACGCACTTTGCTGCTCAACATGTTCACGATAAGCTTGCTGCCGCTGTCTTTGCCGTTCTTGTGCAACAGCAAGAGCTGTTTTCAACTGTTGCTGTTTTGCAGCACTAGCTGTTTGGTCAGCTTGCCAATTAGACAAGCGAGTTTGTTTTTCTGCTAGTTCAGTTTTTAATTGTTGAATTGCAGTAGTAACCTGTTGTGTTTGCTGTTGATTAGTTGTCAATTTTTCTTGATTACTAATTTTAGTTTCATTTTGCTGTTGATCCGTAAAAGCGATGGCTTTTTGCTGTTGTGCCAACTGTGCTTGCTGCCGCTGAACATCTTTCACGATTCCTTGCTGTTCTAAAAGCTGGGGCGCCAGCGCCTTTAATTTTTGTTCTAGCGTAACATTTTGTTTTGCTGCCGCTTCCAGTTGCGCTTTTTTGGTTTGCAGTGCTTGTTCTTTAGCTGTTAATTGCTGTTTCATTTGGGCAATTTGAGCAGTTAATGTTTGTTGTTCTTGTTTTCTGGCTAATAAACCACCCCGCTGATTATGACCACCACCGGTCATTGCACCACCAGGATTCAACAAATCACCCTTTAAAGTGACAATCCGCACGCGGTGTCGTAGTGCTGTCGCAATTTTAATGGCTGCATCTAAATCAGTAGCAACCACAATGCGACCCAATAAATAACGGATGACATTAGCATATGCTGATGAAAATGTCACTAGATCAGCTGCTAATCCAACGTAACCCGTAATGCCAGTTAACTGTTGCTTTTGAAATTGATTTAATGGTTGTGGCTGCATCACCGCTGCCGGCAAAAAGGTAGCCCGACCTAAACGATGGTGGCGCAAATAATTAATTCCATTCTTACCAGCCGCTTCATCTTTGACCACAACCGACTGCAACTGGTTGCCCAGCGCACTTTCAATCGCTTGGTTATACTTTTGCGGTACGTCAATTAATTCGGCGACTGCACCAATAATCCCAGTAATTTGCTTTTTATGTTTCAAAATGCCGCGAACACCAGCATAAAAGCCGCTATAATCTTCTTGCATCTCTGCTAAACTGGCTTGTTTTGCCTGTGCCTTTTGCATAATTGCTAACGCTTGGTACCATTGTTGCTGCTGCTGCTGATAATGAGCTTGCTCAGTTTGACTTTGGGATTGCAATTGTTGTCGTTGCTGCTGTAACTGCTGCTGTTTTTTTGTAAGTTGAGTGACCTGTGCAGCCGCTTTTTCTTGTTGCTGTTTTAAAGCTTGTACACGTTGCATCAGCGCTTGCTGCTGTGCCTGTTGTTTTTGATCTTGAACTTGGTCTTGCTGTTGCTGACGTTTAAGGTAAACTGCTTCATTGTGTAGCGATGTTTGTTGCTGTAACTGATCAATATAGCGTTGCCGTAGTTTTTCAATGGCTTTTTCTAAAGTTGCTTTATCCAATTTTTGGTGTGCTTTAGCCTGTTTGATCTGTAATTCCTGTTGGTGTAATTGTTTAGCTGCTTGAGCCAACGCTTTTTTTTCATCAACTAAACTTTGATGTTGCTTTTGCAGTTTATCATTTTGTTGAGTTAGACCTGTTTTTAAGTTTGCTAGATTTTCTTGCGCTACTCGCCGGCGCTCACCAACTAATTCTGTCTGACTAGAGAGCTCGCCTTGATGTTTAGTGATCTGCAATTGCTGTTGCTGCAATCGGTCTAATTGCTGGGCAACTTTTTGTTGCTGCTTTTTTTGCGCGTTAACTTGCGTTTGGAACTCATTTTGATTGTGCTGGGCTAACTGAACGTTCTCCTGTGTTTGTGCCAACGTTTGTTGTTGCTGATCGCGCTTAGCCGCCTGTGCTTCAATTTGCCGCACCAATAATGTTTTAGACACTTGGTCTAATTGCTTTTTCTGGCGCAAATAATCTTTTGCTAAACTACTTTGTTTTTTTAATGGCTCAACTTGCTGCGCTAACTCACTGATAATGTCCGAAACACGGTTTAGATTTGCAGCAGTTTCCGTTAACTGATTGTCTGCTTCCTTTTTACGCTGCTTATACTTGACAACGCCAGCCGCTTCCTCAATAATGCCGCGTCGCTGTGCTGGTTTACTATTAAAAATGGCCGCAATTTTTCCTTGTGAAATAATGGAAAAGGATTCTCGCCCCAGGCCAGAATCCATAAACAAATTCACAATATCACGTAATCGGCAGCTTTTTTGATTCAAATAAAAAGTAGACGTACCATCACGGTACAGTACGCGACTGACATTAACTTCATCATAATCTGATTTTAGCTGGTGATCCTGATTATCAAAGGTTAGGCTGACTTCGGCGCGATTTAACGGTTTGCGAGCATTAGAGCCAGCAAAAATAATATCTGGCATTTTACCCCCACGCAAATTCTTAGCGGATTGTTCACCTAAAGCCCAACGGATCGCTTCAGTAATATTGCTTTTACCACTACCGTTCGGGCCAACAATGCCGGTAATGCCATGATTAAATTGAATGGTCGTTTTATCAGCAAACGACTTGAACCCACTGATCTCCAAGGTTTTTAACTGCAAATTGCCAGCCCTCCTTCCATTGTTTTACGGTTAATCATCAGCTTGTAATTTTTGTAAGGCAACTTCTGCAGCTGCTTGTTCCGCAATTTTTTTAGTATGACCAGTTCCTCGGCCTAAAACTTGATCGTGGGCGATGACCTCAACTGTAAATTTAGTATCATTAGCTGGACCAGTTTCCGAAATCAAATGATAAGTGATTTCAACTTCACCATCCCGCTGTAAATATTCCTGTAAGTTGGTTTTATGATCCATAACGTAAGAAAAGGTCCCATTATCAATCTTAGGAAAAACCACCTGGGCAACAAACCGATGGACGGCTGCCACACCTTGATCTAAATATAATGAACCAACGAAACTCTCAAAAATATCACACAATAGTGAATTACGTTGCCGAGCGCCATTATTTTCTTCACCTTTACCTAATTTAATGTAACGGTCAAAATGACATTCCCGCGCAAAAGCACTGAAACTATCCTCACAGACAATTGCTGCCCGTAATCGGGTCAATTTACCTTCAGGATAATTTGGGTACTTTTTATACAAATATTCCGACACCATAAGCTCCATTACCGCATCACCTAAAAATTCAATTCGTTGGTAATCCTGCAGTTTCAGGTTCGGGTGCTCATTGACATAAGAAGACTGTGTAAATGCCTCCGTCAGCAAATCAACATTATGGTACTCAATACCAAAATTATCACGTAACTCGTTTAAAAAAGCTTGCTCCACAACTTTTACTCCCTTCAAGCTTGTCCTTAGTGTTTGACTACAACAGCGTATTATACAGGTTTTTACAGTAAAACACTAATCAAAACTCAATCTAAGCAGCAGATTAATGCACCTAAATAAAAATGAGCCTAAGCGTTCCAAAAGGAGCACTTTGACTCATCATGATGCTGCTTTATTGATGATTCTTGATGTAAGTGACTGCATCACCAACAGTAACTAACTTTTCAGCATCCTCATCTGGGATCTCAGCGCCAAACGTATCTTCTAATTCTAGAATAAATTCCACAATATCAATTGAATCAGCGTCCAGGTCCTTTTTAAAATCTAATTTCATACTGAATTGATCGGCTGATAATTCAAAGCGCTCCTCAATCAATTTCGCGATCTTGTCATAAATTTCTTGTTCAGTCATTCAATCCCTCCTGGCCTAGCTAGCACAATTATCAGGCTAAGCAGTAAATTATAATTGTTTTCACTGGTGCAAGACTTAAAACCACCACGAAAAATGGCTGAACGCAACCGATCTTTTAAGGTGATTTTAAAGTTCAAATAGTAGTGTAATGGTTTTAATCCAGATTGTCTAGTCTAAACTCAATCCTTTTTTTGTGGCGCTCGCGTTAATTGATTCTGGCTAAAATAAGTGACCACATCATCAATAACATTTTTAGCCAACATTGCATGGATTTGACTAATAGTGTAATAAACTGCTGCTGGTGTTGCCGTACCGTGCGTTTTCACTACCGGTGCCTTCAATCCCAACAAAACAGCCCCACCATAGCGTGAATAATCAAATTGTTCTCGCATACCGCCTAAACTACTTTTTAACAAAGCACCGCCTATTTTACTTTTAACACCACCATTTAAAATGGTCCGTTTTAGCAAACTTAAAATGGACAACGCGGTGCCTTCAATAGATTTTAACGCTGCATTACCAGTAAAACCATCGGTAACAATAACATCAGCACGCCCGTTTAATAATTCACGGGCTTCAATATTACCAATAAAATTCAAACTAGGTTCAGCTGCGATCAATTGATAAGCTGCTTTATGCAGTGCATTACCTTTATCTGGCTCAGTACCATTATTCAACAAAGCGATCCGCGGATGTGTAATGCCACGCATATTTTTAGCATAATAATTTCCTAAAATTGCAAATTGATACAAGTATTCTGGTTTGCTATCTGCGTTAGCACCGATATCTAAAATGTTAAACTGCCCACCAGTACGGAAATCTGGTAAGGTTGGCGTCAATCCAGGACGGTCGATTCCCTTAATCCGGCCAATAATAAACAGACCTGCAGCTAATAAAGCCCCTGTGCTGCCTGCTGAAAAAATGGCATCCGCTTCGCCGGCTTTAACCGCTTGTGCAGCCACAACCATGGAAGCATCCTTTTTACGCCGCACCGCTTTAACGGGCTCTTCATCGTCTTGAATCACTTGACTGGTAGCAATAACAGTTAACCGTTGTGGATTTTTAATCACTTGTTGAATTTTAGTTTGATCACCATAGAGTAAAAATTCGATATCCGGAAACTGATCCCGGGCCCGTTCTACGCCAGGAATAACCGTTTTGGGACCATGGTCGCCCCCCATTGCATCTACTGCAATTTTCATAAGTTAACCTCCTGTAAAAAATTTAATCTAAATTCTGATAATTTTGCGCATGTTGTTTTAAATAAACTGCTAAACCATGATTTTCCGGCCTTTGCCACGCACCTGAAACTACCAATTGCTGGGCTTCAATTTGTGCAACTTCTAGGGCACGGTAGTCCGCTACTGGATCCGCAACCTTAAACTCAGGCATTCCCGATTGCTTTTCACCTAAAACATCTCCAGGTCCACGCAATTCTAAATCCTTTTGTGCAACTTGGAACCCATCAGTGGTTGCAACCATGGTTTTCATCCGTTCAATGCCATTTTGATTTTTAGGGTCAGCAACTAAAATGCAAAAAGAAGCTGCATGTCCCCGGCCAATTCGACCGCGCAATTGGTGCAGTTGTGATAAGCCAAAGCGATCGGCGTCAAAAATCAACATGGCAGCAGCGTTAGGAACGTCAACACCGACTTCAATAACCGTCGTTGTTACCAACACTTGAAATTGATTAGCTTTAAAATCTTGCATGGTTTGCTCTTTTTCTTCATTTTTCATCTGTCCGTGTAACAGTCCCACTTGATAAGTTGGGGTGAAGGCTGCTTGCATTTTTTCAAAGATTGCCTGCGCATTTTTCAAATCCATGCTTTCTGATTCTTCAATCAACGGTGTCACAATGTAAGCTTGCCGTCCTTGTGCTAACTCTTTTTGAATAAAGGCCAATGCGTTAGGAACTTGGTTGCTGCGGATCCAGCTGGTTTTAATTGGAATTCGCCCAGCTGGCAACTCATCAATCGTTGAAACATCCATTTCGCCAAAAGCAGTAATCGCCAGTGTCCGCGGAATAGGGGTGGCGGTCATCGCTAAAATATCCGGTTGATAACCTTTTTCTCGCAAAATTCGGCGTTGATTAACGCCAAATCGGTGTTGTTCATCGGTAATTGCTAAACCTAAATTAGCAAAATCAACGCCTGTTTGGATTAAGGCGTGCGTCCCAATTAACATATCAATTTGACCGGCTGCCAAATCTGCCAACAGCTGTTTCCGGGTTTTTCCTTTAACCGCACCCGTTAACAAACCAATCTTAACATCAAAATCCGCAAAAACACGTTGTAAATTTTTATAATGTTGCTGTGCCAAAATTTCAGTAGGTGCCATCAAGGCCACTTGGTAACCTGCTGTAATGGCAGCGTACATCACAATCGCAGCCACGATGGTTTTACCACTGCCAACATCCCCCTGCAGCAAACGGTTCATGTGATAGGGACTTTTTAGATCGCGGCAAATTTCATTGACAACACGTTTTTGTGCGTGTGTCAGTTCAAACGGTAACGTTTGAATGAATTGACGTAGCTGCTGATTATCGTAATGTACTTTAACGCCTTGTTCCGGCGCTTGCTCCCTTTTTTTAAGTAGTTGTAATGCCATTTGAAACAAAAAGAATTCTTCAAAAATTGCGGTGCGCCGCGCCGCTTTTGCTTCAGTTTGCGTCTTTGGAAAATGCATACCGTGAATCATCGCACGTTCAGACATTAACCGATACTTTTGCTGTAAAGTAGCTGGCAAAACATCCGTAATCTGTGTTGCATAAGCTTGGTATGCTGCACGGATCAATTTAACTAATGTAGTTTGGCGAATCCGCTTAGAAGCACTATAAATCGATGCAAATTGGGGACTAGCTTCATTTTTCACCGCTAATACTTTCATCCCAGTCAAACTTTTACGCTTTGCATCCCACTTCCCATAAATGGCCACTTCAGTACCAGTTTCAAATTTATCTTTCAGCCAAGGCTGATTGAAAAAAGTGACGATAATGGCAGCATGATCAATTAATAACCGTACGTTTAACCGATTACGCCCGCGGCCAAAGCGACTGACAATTGGGGGTGCGATGACAACGCCCTTTAACGTGACTTTCTCCTGATCATTGATTTCATTTAGCGCTTTAACCTTTAAATCTTCATAGCGAAACGGAAAATAATGTAACAGATCATCAATGGTCACAATTTTTAATTCTTTTAGTGCCTGTTCTTTTTTAGGGCCAACCCCAGCCAATACCGTTACCGGATCCGTTAAGTGTTTAGTTGTCATCTTATCACCACCCTTCAACTACCTGGTTGCATGAGATAGAGGCTGTGATAAAAGTAGTCATTTTTCACAGCCTCTTTTTTACTTTTGACCATTATTCGAAAACGGGTTTCACCAGATAGCCATTCGTACGGATAACGGCCTAATGTCACAATTTCTTAATCAATCATCATTATTCAACCGAAACTAAGTACGGGTAAACCGGCTGATCACCATCATGTAGTTCCACTTCGATCTCATCATCTAAACCTTCAACTACTTTAGCAATGGCCTCAGCTTCTTTATGACTGCCACCTTCACCAATCATAATCGTCACAATTTCGCTATCCGCTTCTAACATTGCTTTGATCATATCAATGGTGGCTTGCTTACGCTTAGCAGCTGTCACTTTAATCTTACCATCAACGATGCCCATAAACTGGTCCTTCTTGATCGCTAGGCCGTCCACTGTTGTGTCCCGAATGGCTTGGGTCACTTGTCCGCTGACAACATCCGCTAAACCAGCCGTCATCTGCTTTTGATTATCCGCTAAGGAATGGTCTGGATTAAATGATAATAGTGCCGTCATCCCTTGAGAAATGGTTTTACTTGGGACAATGGCTACTGGCACTGATGCCACTTTAGCCGCTTCCTGGGCAGCCAGAATAATATTGCCATTGTTAGGTAAAATAATCACTTGCTTTGCGTTCACTTTTTTGATGGCATCCACAATGTCTTGTGTACTTGGATTCATGGTTTGTCCACCATTTAACACGGATGTCACGCCTAAGCTCTTAAACAGTTTGGTAATCCCTTTACCTGACGCAATTGCAACGATGCCTAGTTCAACCGGTTCCTGTGTTTCAGTTGTCTGGTCATTTTCTAAAATCGTTTCATGCTGTAAACGCATATTGTCAATTTTAATTTTTAGCATGGCACCAAACTGGCGGCCATACGCAAAAACAGCCCCTGGATGTTCCGTATGCACATGAACTTTAACCACTTCATCATCATTAACCACCAATAATGAATCACCTAATTCAGCTAAGTGATTGCGGAATGGTACGTAATCAAAAGTAGCAGTTGCTCCTGCTTTGCCTAAACCAACCATCATTTCAGTACAATAACCATGGGCAATGTCTTCGGTTGCTAGCTGACTTTGAACACTTTGGTGATGCATTGCATTAACCATTTCGTCCATTTCCCGTTCGCTAGGCGTGTAAGTATCTTGGTCAGAAACATCACCAGATAAACCTTCAAGAAAGCCTTCATAAATGAAAACTAAGCCTTGTCCACCGGAATCGACAACGCCCACTTCTTTTAAGACAGGCAACAAGTTAGGTGTGTCTGCCAGTGCTTTCTTAGCAGCAGCAACCACTGCTTGCATGATAACAACTGCGTCATCGGTTTGTTTGATCTGCTTATTAGCTGCCCGGGCCGCTTCCCGCGCAACCGTTAAAATGGTACCTTCAACAGGTTTCATCACTGCTTTATAAGCCGTTTCAACCCCATTCATCAACGCTGCGGTTAAATCACGGGCGGTTAAATTTGGCTTGCCAGCAACACTGCTGGCAAATCCGCGGAATAATTGTGATGTGATCACACCAGAATTACCGCGAGCACCCATCAACAAACCTTTAGCCAATGCCTGTGCCAATTCACCGATGTTATCGGCATCAGCTTCGTTAACTGCTTTGGCCCCGCTGCCAAATGATAAACTCATATTAGTGCCAGTATCACCATCTGGAACTGGAAAAACATTTAATGAATTGACAAATTCAGCATTTTTAGCCAAGCGATGGGCGCCTACCCGCACCATATCTTGAAATTTTGCTGCTGTTATTTCTGTTACTTCCAAAACTAATCCTCCTCTGCCGTTTTGCTGCGTTAAAACGAGCAAAACCAGCGGGACACTTGAGTATCCGCATTAAATCATTTACGTTATTTTACAATTAAATTATGGGCTAGATCTGCTAACTTATTAGCGCCGTCAATTGACTAATCCGCCAACACCCGGACACCTTGTACAAAAACATTAACTGAGTTAGCCGTCACACCTAGCATTGTTTTTAAATTATATTTTACTTTTGATTGCACGTTGCGGCAAACTTCAGAAATTTTAGTGCCGTAGCCGACAATAATATAAACATCAATGGCAACACCATTTTCTTCTTGCCGAACTACCACACCGCGTGAATAATTTTCTTTCCGCAAAATATCGTTTAAATTATCGCGGATTTGATTTTTACTTGCCATTCCGATAATTCCATAGACATCTGTTGCAGCACCGCCAACCACTGTTGCAATTACTGCATTGGCAATATCGATTGTCCCATATTGGGTTTTAATGTGCACAGCCATTAAAAGAACCTCCTAATTTAGCTTAAACAATTGGGGTACGAATTAAAAACTTCTACACGTCATTTTATCATAGCCGCCAATCATTGCAAAATTATCCTAGTCCAAAGGCAAGTATTGGCAGGTAGCGTCTCCCCGCATAGTTAAAGTTAATCTTAATTCAATTCACCATGGTAAGCAACTTTATCCCATGACAGCACTTAAATACTTTGAATGCTGACTAAATTAAACAAGCAAACTAACCCTGTCAAGCAAAACTACTTGAAAGAAAAGTGTTGCAATCATAGGCAGGATATGCTAAATTTAATCAGGTAGTCTTTAACGTGTCACATGTGATCATGCTTAAGGGAGGATTAGATATGGCTAAAGATTTCATTACCGGCAAAGGCACACAGTTTGGTAACCGGCGTTCACACGCTTTAAACCACAGCCGCCGTAGCTGGAAAGCCAACTTGCAAAAAGTACGTATTTTAGTTGATGGCAAGCCAAAACGCGTTTGGGTTTCTGCACGGACGTTAAAATCCGGTAAAGTTACTCGCGTTTAATGGTTAAAATAAAAAAGCAGTCAGGAACTTTCCTGACTGCTTTTTTAATCGCCAATTAACGATTAATCTTTACTTTGAATCACCGCAACCACACCACTTTTAAAGCTAAAAGTGGCGCTTTTTTTTATAAATTCATTGCTAGCATACATCATCGGGTGCACATCATTACGCTGGGTTAAATGATATTTTGTATCGTACAATGTCAAGCCGGTTACTGCCGTTAACGGACCAAACGCAAGGTAAGGCTTATCCGGCTCCTTCACGATTGTATGGGTGCCAGGTAAAAATAACCGTAAACTGTTTTGCCGATCCACTAACCGTACACGCTCACAATAAGGTAAAAACCGCGGTTGCAACAACATGTATAGATTATCCAAGAAATGATCCAAGCGACCGCCAGTAGCGCCAAAAATAGTCACCCGGGTCGCTTTAAACTCGGTTAATGCTAACTGCAACGCCATTTCCGTATCCGTTTCATCTTTATCTGCAACAGCATACCGAATATCTTTAACCTGCGCTTGCAAAGTCGCTAATTCAGCTTTTGAAAGTGAATCAAAGTCACCAACAGCTAACTGCGGTGTAATTCCAATCCGCAACAAACGCAGCGCACCCCGGTCTGCCGCAATCCACGGTACCTGCGTTTGCTCTGCTAAATTAAGCGGCCAGCGGGAAACTGGCCCGCCCACTAATAAATTAAATTCAGTCATGAACAGCAGCTAAATTACGCAGAGTTTGAATTTGTTTAGCAGGGTCTGCGGCACCATAAACATAAGAACCTGCGACAAAAACATCTGCGCCTGCTTGTGCACAGCTTTGCACTGTTTGATCACTGACACCACCATCAACTTCAATTTCAAAATGATAATCATTGGTTTGCCGTAACTGATCTAACCGTTTAACTTTACCCAACATTGCTGGCAAAAATTTCTGGCCACCAAAACCTGGGTTAACAGTCATTACTAAAACTTGATCGACCAAAGGTAATACCGGTTTGATTTGTTCCAAAGGTGTCCCCGGATTTAAAACCACACTGGCCTTGATGCCTGCTGCTTTAACCAATTGTAATGCCCGATGGATGTGCGGTGTGCTTTCTACATGTAAAGTTAAAATATCCGCACCTGCTTGTGCAAATTGCGTCACAAAACGCTCTGGTTCTGTAACCATCAAATGACAATCCAACACTAACTTAGTAACCGGGCGCAAAGCAGCGACCATCCCAGGGCCAAAGGTAATGTTAGGAACAAATTGACCATCCATAATATCAATGTGCAAATAATCCGCGCCACCTTTTTCAACAATCTGGACGTCACGGGCTAAATTAGCAAAATCTGCACTTAAAATTGAAGGTGCAATCTTCATGATTATCTTCCTCGCTTTCTCGTATACCTAGGTTTAGCGGTTTTTCTTTCCGCACGAAATTGTAAATAATTTTGATAACGACTAGTCATAATTTTACCACTTGCCACCAATTCTTTCACCGCACAACCAGGCTCTTGATCATGCTGGCAAGCCCGAAAACGACAATTTACCGCAGCTTTAACGAATTCAGGAAATAATTGTGGCAGTTCAGTTAATTCAAATGCAGTGAGACCTAATGAAGAAAAACCAGGCGTGTCCGCCACTAAACCACCAAATAACGGTAATAATTCTACATGGCGTGTTGTGTGCTTCCCCCGGCTTAGACTAGTGGAAACCGCTGCTGTTATTAACTGCAAATCTGGGTCAATGTGGTTGAGTAACGTTGATTTTCCCACACCAGATTGTCCCATGAAAACAGTTAATTGTTGGTTGAAATGTCCAGTTAACTGCTGCACTTGTGCAGCGGCAAACGGCTGAGCGTTAAAAAATACGGGGTAGCCAATTTGTGCATAGGCCTGTGCCACTTTTTTTAAATGAGTGAACTGAGTGGTTGTTAATAAATCAGTTTTAGTAAAATAAATCAGCGGTCGAATCTTTTTTTGTGCTAACGTAATTAAAAAGCGATCTAATAAATTACTCGAAAAATCTGGTTCCACACAAGAAGTGACCACCACAGCTTGATCAACATTCACAACCGGTGGCCGCACTAACGTATTTTTGCGCGGCAGTAATTTTAATAAATAGCCTTCAGATAAATCACTGCTTTCAAACTCAACGTAATCCCCCACCAAAGGTTTCAGCCCACGTTTACGAAAATTACCGCGGCCCCGGGTTTGAAAAGTCTGTTGGTCAGCGTAAACGTAATAAAAACCACTTAACGCTTTACGAATCTGACCCGTTATAACTGTCAAATTTGCACCTCCTGATTTAATCTGCTGCTTCACCTGCACGATTTCCCCGCGAGATTGTCACGGTAATCTTAGCGTCTCTTGCCACTGCTGTCCCAGCATGGGGCGACTGCTTCATCACCGTTCCTGTTTGAACAGCACCTGAATAATCATACTTTAAATCTAAATTAAAGCCCATGCTATTGGCATACTCTTCCACACTAGATTGTGGCCAATTAGTCATGTCACGTAAGTTAAAACCATTTGCACCGACACTAACAGTTAAGATTATTTTTTTACCTTTAGGATGCACCCGTTCACCTGCATCCAAATTTTGTGCCATGATTTCACCAGCACCTAAAGTGTGAGAAATTGCACGGCGTTTCTTAACTTTAAATCCTGCTTGGCGTAATTGATTTGCCACTGATCGGTAGTAACGGCCAGTGTAATCTTTAACTAAATAGGCTTTTTTACCAGTACTGACGCGCATTTTAACCACAGAATGCCGCTTAACTTTTTGTTTAGCTTGTGGTTGGGATCGCACAACACGTCCGGCTTTAACTTCTTCATCCGCCTTTTTCGTTGCAGCACCCACTTTTAAATTAGCATCAATCAAGGCATTCTCTGCTTGCCGCTGCGTCATGCCACGGACATTGGGCACGGTTACCGGTAAAAGCTGTCTCGCAACAAAAAAGCCGCCACCGACTAACAAAAACACAATTAACAAAAATAACGCAGAAAACCGTAACCGAGAACGAACTCGCCGTCGCGGTTTTTGCAGACTAGCAGTTTGATCGCCAGTGTGCGTTGCTGGCGCTGTCTTAGTTACATTTGTCGCAGCTGATGCCGGACGAACAGCTGCCGAAGCGGGTGCTGCACTGCTGGTATCCGTATATTGCTCTGGCTTTAGTTTTGGAATTACCTTAGTCGCTTCGTCCGCAATTTTTGATTTGAATTTGGGCTCATTAGCACGTAATGGCGATAGTGCCGTTTTTAAATCATCAGTCATCGCTGCAACGGATTGATAACGCTCGCTAGGCTCCTTTGCAGTTGCACGTAATACAACGTTTTCCAAGGCTTGCGGAATATTCGGGTCAATGTGCCGGACTGAAGGGATCTCACTTTGAAAATGCTTTAAAGCGATGCTGACAGCCGTCTCCCCTTCAAATGGCACCTTTCCAGTCAACATTTCGTATAAAATAATCCCTAAAGAATAAATATCTGATTGTTTAGTGGCCACACTGCCACGCGCCTGTTCTGGAGACAAATAGTGAACTGAGCCTAACATTGAGTTAGTTTGCGTAATTGAATTTTCTGATAACGCAACTGCAATGCCAAAATCTGTAATTTTTAAATGACCAGAGGGATCAACTAGAATGTTTTGCGGTTTTAAATCCCGGTGAATAATCCCATGTGCGTGTGCTTGTTGAACTGCTGCCAAAACTTCCATCATCATTCGAACCACTTCGGCGTAAGGGATCGGGTAATGATCAGCGATATACCGCTTTAAATCAGTTCCAGAAACATACTCCATCACAATGTATTGCAAGCCGTTGTCTTCCCCGACATCATAAACAACCACAATGTTAGGGTGCACTAACTCTGTTGCCGCCAATTCTTCACGCCGAAAACGCCGAATGGTATCTGGATCATTTTGTAAATCTAATCGTAAGACTTTAATCGCCACTTCGCGATTTAAAATTAAGTCTTGCGCTAAATAAACATTAGCCATACCGCCTTCGCCAATTGAACGAATAATCCGGTAGCGGCCATCTAATTTATACCCTGCCTCCATCATGACTGGCCGCCTCCACGATCTTCATACAATAATAAAGCAGTAATGTTATCCTTACCACCAGCAGCATTAGCCTGATCTACTAAAGCCTGACACTTTTTAGCTAAACTTTTCGGACTAGCTAAAATGGAACGGATCTGCTCATCGGTTACCATATTGGTTAAACCATCGGAACACAATAAAATGTAGTCACCATGCTGCGAACGGCGAACAACCACATCAGCATCCGCCTGTCCCGATACCCCTAATGTTCTGGTAATAATATTTTTCTTAGGGTGGTGTTTAGCTGCTTCAGCACTTAACTGGCCGCGTTTGACCAGTTCGTTAACTAATGAGTGGTCTTCTGTCAATTGTGTCAGTTGGTTTTGGCGGTACAGGTAAGCCCGGCTGTCACCAATATTTGAAATGATAAATTCATTTTTGAAGTAAATCGCCGCCACAAAAGTCGTTCCCATCCCGGATAAATCTGGATAACGTTGCGATTTATCCAAAATATGTTCGTTTTCTTTTTGTAGTTCTGCTACTAGCCAAGAAATAATGGGTTCGACTTTATTAAAGTGCGTCTGCTCAAAATCATGGCCAATATGTAAAACGGCCATGGCAGAGGCCACATCACCACCAAGGTGACCCCCCATGCCATCTGCCACAATCGCAAATTGAACGCCAGCCATATTTTGATAGACGCTTACATAGTCTTCGTTGTTTGGCCGCCGGCGGCCAATATCCGTGCGGTAAGCGAATTTCATTTTTTCTACCTCGATTTCCGTTTCAAATTACAAATGAAGAAACCATCCGTCCCGTAATCATCCGGATACAACTTTAAGTAAGGTGTTGTTGCAACCTTCAGGGGGTGATCAGTCTGCACTGGTAATGGTGTGAATTCAGGATGTTGCTGCAAAAATTGTGCAATTACAGCTTGATTTTCTTCATTAACAATTGTACACGTACTGTAAGTCAAAATGCCACCTGGTTTTACTTTCAAAGCAGCTTGATTGATAATTTCCAGCTGCAATTGTTGTAAATTCATTAAATCTGCTGGTTGCCGTGCATATTTAATCTCTGGTTTACGCCGCATTAAACCCAAACCTGAACACGGCGCATCCACCAAAACACGATCAAAATGCTGATCTGGCACAACAGAATCTAAATGCCGCGCATCACCAACATGAGCAGAAATTAAATCCGCAACTTGCAACCGTCGTGCGTTTTGTTGCAGCAATTTAATTTTATGGGGGTAAAGATCAAATGCTGTGACGTGTCCGCCTGCCGCTTTTGAAAGCAATGCAGCAATGTGTGTTGTTTTACCACCTGGCGCAGCACAGACATCTAAAACTTGGTGGTGTGGTTGTAAACGCATGCTACTTGCCACTAACATTGAGCTTTCGTCTTGTAAAGTATAGGCACCCTCTTTAAATAACGAAGTCCCAGCTAAAAAGCCACCTTGACGGACTAAACCTACTGATGATAACGCACTAACCTTGGTCGGCAAATCTAATGCTGCAAGCTGAGTTTGCACTTTTTCCACCGAGGTAACTGCAGTATTAACCCGTAAAGAAGCAGCTGGCGGTTGATTAATAGTCTTTAAGATGGCACTTGTTTTAACCTGGCCTAATTGATCTATTAATTTTTCAACTAACCACTGGGGAACGCTAGCACTTACACTTAAACGCTGCAAAGGGGATTTAATCTTATTTAAATCAGGTAGCCCTTGACGTTGTATTTGGTGTAAGACTGCTGTGACAAAGCCAGCTGCCCCACGATTTTTAGCTTTTGCAATCTCGGCAGCTTCATAAAAAATCGCCCGATCAGGTATTTTAGTCAAATAGACCATTTGGTACACTGCTACCCACAAATCTTGTTTTACCCAATCTTGCAGGCGGTTAGGCTTTTTAATAAAGGGCTGTAAGTAAAAATCCAGTGTCAACTGGCGCTGAATGACGCCATAAACCAGATTAGTTAATAAGGCGGTGTCCCGACCAGTCAAGGCGGTTTGTGCAATTAGTTGATCCAAAGCAATATTGGCATAACTGCCTGCTGTAGCCACACGGTGCAATAAATTAACTGCTAAATAACGTGGCGAATACTGGCGTTTAGTTTTCAATGAGCTGTTGTCCTTTCTTAATCCCTTGCCCTTGGCCATTTAAAAAGGCAGTAGTGGTCATTTTTGCTTTGCCCGCAGGTTGTAATTCTTCTAGATACAAAATCTTCTGGTCACCAGCAGCGATCCCTAAACGGTGCTTAGTAATGACAGCTACTTGGCCAGCTGCCAAAGTAGTCGTTTCAGCGCTAGGTGTTGCCCGCCAAATTTTGGTCCGCCGACCAGCCATTTTGACATAAGCACCAGGCTGTGGCCGCAATGCGCGAATTTTACAGTCCATCTCACGCGCAGTTAAGGTTAGCGTTAATTGTTCCTGTCCTGGCTTGATTGTTGGCGCAAAAGTCACCTGCTGTTCGTCTTGAACTTGTGGCTGAATCTTGCCAGCTAGGAAATCAGGCAATGTCTCCAATAACAATTTTTCACCCACTTGACTTAATTTAGCAAATAAGGTGCCATTATCGTCATCGGCTAAAATCGGTACTGCTTGCTGCCGTAAAATAGCACCAGCATCCATTTTCATCACCATTTTCATGATAGTGACACCCGTTTTGGCTTCACCATTGAGTAACGCGTATTGAATTGGCGCACCGCCACGATATTTAGGTAATAAAGAAGCATGGACGTTTAAAGCGGCAACTTTAGGTGCTGCTAAAATTTTCTGTGGCAAGAACTGTCCAAACGCAGCGGTAATAATTAAATCAGGCGCAAGTGCAATAATTTTTTGTGCTTCTGGACTACCACTTAATTTTTCCGGTTGCAAAACTGGCAAATCATGGGCCAATGCAACTTTTTTAACTGGTGAAGGTGTCATCACCCGTTTACGCCCTACCGGACGATCGGGTTGGGTAACTACTGCCAACACTTGGTACCCTGTTTGAATGAGACTTTCTAAAATGGGCGCGGAAAATTGGGGTGTGCCCATAAAAACGATTGAAGTCAATCGGCATTCCTCCTTAACGATCAGGGCATAGCCCTTTTACTTAAATAAAACTCAACGGCTCGCGGTCAATGGCAATCTGAATGCCATTACGTGCTTGATTTTCTTGCATAATCTGCGCTAAAACCGATTCAAGCTTAGGTTCGCGCTTGTATTTAATCACCATTTGGTAATAGTAGCGCCGATTTACCCGGGCAATTGCACGGGGAGTCGGCCCTAGCAAAATTGCCTGTGGGGATAACGCTGGCTTTATCTGGTTCATTAATTGAAAAATCTTTTTTGCTGCTTCATTTTCTTCTGGATGGCTGGCGGTTAGCAAAATTGTAAAATAATAAGGTGGATAACCGCCCTGATGGCGCAAAGTCATTTCTCGCTTATAAAAGCCTTCATAGTCATGGTGCCGGGCTAAACGAATGGCATAGTGTTCCGGATTATAAGTCTGAATGATGACTTCCCCTTTTTTAGCTGCCCGGCCAGCACGTCCACTGACCTGGGTCAACAATTGAAAAGTCCGTTCGCTAGCACGAAAGTCAGGCAGCCCCAACGCAGTGTCTGCATTAAGCACACCTACTAACGTCACTTCAGGAAAATCTAATCCTTTAGCAATCATCTGTGTACCTAATAAAATGTCCGCTTGTCGCTGGCCAAATTGATGTAAAATTTTACCATAAGCACCTTTACGCCGGGTAGTATCGACATCCATCCGCAATACGCGGGCTTGTGGCAATAACTGTTTCAATTCACTCTCTACTTTTTGCGTACCGGTGCCATAATAACGGATTTTACGACTGTGACAGTTTGGACAAATTTGCGGAATTGGCTCCTCGTGCCCACAATAATGGCACTTCATGGTGTGAGTATCCATGTGTAATGTTAGCGAAATGTCACAATTAGGACATTTTAAAACAAAACCGCAATCCCGACACATAACAAATGACGAAAAGCCACGGCGGTTAAGCATTAAAACGCTTTGCTCCTTGTGCACTAACCGTTGACGTAATGCTTGGAGCATCAAACTTGAAAAATTACTTTCCTTGGTTTTTTTCAATTCATTTTTCATATCCACAACGGTCACTTCGGGTAACGGTTGCTGATTAGCACGTTTTTTTAACCGGATTAATTGGTACACGCCTTTTTGCGCCCGGGCACGAGATTCTAGAGATGGCGTCGCACTACCTAGCACAACAGGGCAATGATGATAACGTGCCCGCCACAGTGCCACGTCGCGCGCATGGTAGCGTGGCATATCATCTTGCTTATAACTGGTTTCATGCTCTTCATCCATCACGATCAACCCAATTTTCGTCAACGGAGCAAAGACCGCTGACCGAGCACCGACGACTACTTGTGCTTCACCGCGTTCAATTCGGCGCCATTCATCATAGCGCTCCCCTTGTGACAAACCACTGTGTAAAACTGCTACTCGCTGACCAAAACGACCTTTCACCCGAGTAACCATCTGGGGTGTCAGGGCGATTTCTGGCACTAGCATCAATGCGGTTTTTCCTGCAGCGATAGCAGATTGAATAGTTTGCAAATAAATTTCTGTTTTTCCGCTGCCCGTAACGCCTTCAATTAAGAAAGTTTTAGCTTGTTGTTGCTCACTAGCAGCCGTGATTTGTGCCACGGCAGTCCGCTGTTCAGCCGTCAAAGTTAAAGGTTGCGTGCGTGGTACTTGCGCTAATTTTGCGTAAGGATCACGGTAAGTTTCTAAAGCCACAACCTTCAGCCAACCCTTTTGTTCCCCGGTGTGCATATGCGTTAAAGTTAAGCCAGTTGCCGCTGTAATCTGTGGTAATGGCAATGGCTTTTTAGCAGTGGCATGCTGGCTTAAAAAATCTAGCAGTTGGTGTTGGCGTTTCGCGTTAGCAGGAATTTTTTTAGCCATTGCGACATAAGCTGCTTGAGAACATAAAGGTTGAACGGCCTTAACTGTTTTAACTTTAGCCCGATCATGAACTTGATAAGAGACAGTGACCAAATGCTGTCGCTGCAATGCTAACACCTGTTTTAACTCTGCCGATCCTAAATCAGCCACATCCAATTGGCTATGACCATGAAATAACGCCTTTGCAGCAGCCGGTGCACCAGCCACTAACTGAACTTTCTTAACATAACTAGCTTTCATAACACTAGGCAGCATCGTCTGCATACAACTGATTTGAAAGGCAAACGTCCGCGTTGCCAGCCATTTAGCTAACGCTAGTAATTCTGTATTTAACACAGGCTGTAAATCTAAAACTTGAATGATCGGCTTGAGTTGACCCTGAAAACTTGCTTCATCACTAATAGCAATAACAAAGCCTTGAACACGGCGTTTACCCTTTCCAAAAGGTACCACCACGCGCATGCCAGGCTTTAATTGCGCCTGCCACAATGTTGGAATTTGATAGTCAAAGGGCCGATTGGTCTGCATCGTTGGCACATCAACGATCACTTGTGCAAACTTTGCCATGACGATCGCCTCTTTTTCAATTAATCTGTTTGCGCTGCAATTGCCAATTGCAAAATTTGTTGCGCAATTTTTGTTTTATGCGCCACTTTTAGGGGCTGTGGTGCTTGATTTGGTTGCAAAACGGTGACTTCATTAGTATCCCGATTAAAACCAGCATGAGGGCTAGAAACATCGTTTGCAACGATCATATCGACCTGTTTTTGTGCTAACTTTCGCTGGGCATAAGCTAACAGGTGCTGTGTTTCCGCGGCAAAGCCGATAAGAAATTGATGCTGTTTGCGCTGGCCCAATTCTGCTAAAATATCCGGATTCTTAGTTAGTTCTAAAGTGTAAGTTGTTGCCGTTTTTTTAATTTTATTGGTAGCCGGTGCGGCAGGACGAAAATCAGCTACCGCAGCAGCCATAATCACCATAGCTGCTGTCGCAAATCGTTTTAATAACGCATTACGCATAGCAGCTGCTGAATCAACGTGAATAACTGTGATTCCAGCAGGTACTGGTAATTGAGAGACTGTACTGATCAACGTCACTTGTGCACCTAAATTACGTGCTGCTAGCGCTAATGCATAGCCCATTTTACCTGAGGAGTCATTGGTTAAATAACGAACTGGGTCCAAGCGCTCCCGAGTACCACCAGCAGTGACCAACACTTGTTGCCCATGTAATGGCAACGTTGTATCTGCTGCAATTAAATCAGCTTCCACTTCAGCAACAATTTTAACTGGTGCTGGAAAACGGCCTTTACCTTGGTAGCCTTCCGCTAAAAAGCCAGTATCAGGATCAATAATCCGCATTCCATCTTGTTTCAAAACAGCCAGATTACGCTGAGTAGCTGGATTTTCCCACATATGAACGTTCATCGCTGGTGCAATAAATTTGGGGGCTGTGGTGGCTAATAATGCAGTGCTAGCGAAGTCATCTGCGATGCCCGTTGCAAGTTTTGCCATTAAATCGGCAGTGGCTGGTGCAACCACTGCCACATCCGTCCAATCTGCTAATTCAATGTGTGCCACCTGATCAGGTGCCAATTGTGCAAAGCGATCAGTGTAAACCTCATGTTTGCTGAGTACTTGAAAAGTCAGCGGTGTGACAAAAGCTTGTGCGCCTGCAGTTTCAACCACACGTACTTGTGCTTTTTGCCGGATAAATTCGCGTACCAACGTCGCTGCTTTATAGGCTGCGATACCGCCACTGACATAAAGTGCAATGTGTTTGCCCGTTAACAAAGCAAATCATCCTCCCCGTATCCCGATGAGTTAACCTAATATAGTTATTGTAGCAGAAAATGCGTCTGACAACAGTCAATAAAAAAAGCGTCCGGAACAAATTGTCCCGAACCGCCCAAACTGAGCTAAGTTAAACAAGTAAACTACTCTGCATCATGTTTATCTTCTTGATCTTTTTCTTCCGCTTCATGTTCAGTCATTTGTGAATCAGGATCGATTACAACATCGCCTTTAACAATTTCTTCTAGGGCTTTACCTACTGGTTTCGGAGATTCATAATCATTTTCTGGCAACATTTTAACGCCGCCAGCTTCCAACTCATGTGCCCGTTTAGCTGCTAAAACAGCCAAAGAATAACGAGAATCGACTTTATCCAATAATTTATCAATCGATGGGTATAAAATCATTTTTTCACCACTCCTATCATTTTTTCATACTGGGTGATCACACGCGGAACTCGTAAATGTTCACTTTCAATAATTCGCTCAATGCGATGAACAGCATTACGGATGGTATCATTAACCACGGCATAATCGTATTGCCGCATCATTTTAATTTCTTCAACTGCTTTAAGCATCCGTTTATCGATGGTCTTTTGGTCTTCAGAACCGCGGCCAGTAATTCGTTTTTTCAGTGAACTTAAGTCAGGCGGGGTTAAAAAAATAAAGACACCATCCGGACATTTTTTCCGTACTTGCATCGCTCCGTTGACTTCAATTTCCAAAAAAACATCTTTACCAGCATCTAAAGTCTGATTCACGTATTTTAATGGTGTTCCGTAATAATTATCTACGTAACGAGCGTACTCTAGCATACCACCATTAGCAATTTCCTGTTCAAATTGTGCTTTACTACAAAAATAATAATCCACCCCGTTAACTTCACCGGGACGAGGCTTACGCGTGGTCATTGAAATGGAATAAACGAAGTCCCGTTTCTTATCACGAAACATTGCTTTACGGACCGTTCCTTTTCCTACCCCAGATGGCCCCGATAAAACGATTAACATACCGCGTGTTGTCATCGTTTAATTCTCCTTCTACAAGTTTAATTTTAACCTCTATTTTGCACTCTTTGCAAACATTTTTCAAGTTTAGTTAGTGAGCATCTCATTGAGAATTTGGCGCAACTGATCCAGCTCATCATTGGTGAACGTCAAGCCCTTCCCCATCTTACTGTGGTCTGGTGCCCAATCCCGCAAATCAAATTTAGCTGGCCGACCATTCCAACTAACTAAATTCAATTCTCGTTTCCAGCCACTCTTATTGGTACTAATCACACCGACAGTTTCTTCAATTTCAAATTGTAACGCACCTGCCATGTGTCACCCTCCTAGCTAAAATTACTATCATGAATACTAATCAGTGTAGCATAACCTAGCAATGACGTCTAAAGCCAATCAGGCTAAACAAAAATTTAGTCAAAAATGATTGCATTTTAGAACGCTTGTTCGTATAATGGATATACAAACAAATGTTCGGAGGTAAAAACATGGCACTTCATCAAGCAAGCTTAAAACAATTTAGCACACGTTTACAGACTTCCTATCAAAAAATCGTTCATTTTGAGGCGCCGGCAGCAGCTAAACCAACTAAAGCACTACCACAAATGCCTAAATTTCAAATTGATCACTTTTTAAAGCAAGCTTTGGCCAAGCAATTACCCGTCACAGTTCAGTTCAATGATTTTGATCACGGTGGTCAAAACGCTTTGAACGGAAAGTTTAAACAACAAGCAGCAGGGCCCATTATTTTTCAAGCAGCTAATCATAAACTGTTCCATTTAGTAACTGCTAATGCCATTCGCTACATTGCTTTACAACAACCTGCAGCTACTTTAGCCAAAAGTGGCAGTTAAACAGCGTGCTATTGTTGTTAAATAATCCTAGATTGATTAACTTAACTTCCCCTTTTAAATCACTATGACTTATACGGGCAATTAATGGTCATTTAATTTACTGTAACGCCACCTAAAATTAATTTTAAATCACCTAAAAAGTCGGTTAACACTTAATTGTAGTTAACCGGCTTTTTTTATTTAAACTTCTTGGTTTAGCTAGTTGCCTGATCGGTCTGTAGTTGCCGTTTTTCTTGATTTGCCAACTGTAAAAGTTCTTGCGCGTGTTCACGCGTTAATTTAGTGACCGCTGTCCCAGCAAGCATTCGCGCTAATTCATCTACCCGTTGTGCAGCTTTTAAATGCACTAAAGTCGTTTTAGTCCGCTGCTTACTAATCTGTTTGCGAATGAAGAAATGCTGATCGCTCATTGCTGCAACTTGCGGTAAATGTGTGATGCACAATACCTGTGAAAAACGCGCAATACCAGAAATCTTGTCCGCAATTGCTTGCGCAACACGACCACTGACACCAGTGTCTACTTCATCAAAAATAATGCTGGTAATCCCTTGGCTACGCGTAAAAATCGTCTTTAATGCCAGCATCATTCGCGATAATTCACCACCAGAGGCAATTTTTGCCAGTGGACCAGCTGCCTCTCCTGGATTAGTCTGTACATAAAATTCAACATCATCTAATCCAGTAGGGTAAAAATGAATCGATCCTTGTTCCTTAAAACGAACCGAAAAAACAGTTTTTGCCATGTACAAAGCCGCAAGCTGCTGGTGAATGGCTTGGCTTAACTTTTTAGCGCTTTGTTGCCGTCGTTGAGAAAGCTGTTTCCCTAACGTTAACAATTTACTTTTAGCAGCTTTTACTTGTGTCGTTAACTGATCACTATTATTTTCTGTAGCTTCCATTTTTTCTAGTTCTTGTTTAATGTTGTCATAGTAACTCAGAATCTGCGGAATGCTATCGCCATATTTACGCTTTAATTGCCGAATAGCTTCGAGACGATTTTCAATTTCATTTAGCCGACCTTCATCCCACTCCATTAAATCTGCTTGGCGCAAAATATCGGAACCAGTATCTTGTAAGGTATAGTAAGCATTTTGCACGCTATCGGCCAATTGTTGATAAGCGGGATCTAAGCTGGCAATTTGCTGTAATTCCGTCATTGCCGTTCCTAAATGGTCCATAGTTCCGGCTTCATCGCCAGCAATAGCAGCATAACTGGTATTTAACGCTGTTGTAATGCGCTGAAAATTAGTTAACCGCTGACGCTCACTTTCTAAATTAGCTTCTTCATCTGGCTTTAGTTGGGCTGCATTAATTTCATCCACTTGAAAACGGAGCATATCCAAGCGCTGGGCCCATTCCTTTGCGTGGGCTTTATGATCTTGATAAAGATTGTGCAGGTGTTGGTATTTTTTATAAGCTCGCTGATAAGCAGCAAGTTTAGGGGCAATTTTAGCTTGATCAAACTCATCTAACAACGCTAAATGCTTTTCAGGATGCATCAATTCTTGGTGTTCATTTTGACCATGAATGTCCACTAAGGTTTCTCCAATTTCTTTCAAAGTCGTAGTGTTAACTAGTTGGCCATTCACCCGACAAATATTGCGTCCACTCCGATAAAGATCCCGTTGCAATAAAACATCATTATCCGGGTGATCAATGCCATATTTGTCTAGTGCAGTAAACGTGTTATTTTGCGCAGGCAAATGAAAAAGCCCCTGTAAGCGCGCTTTATTTGCACCTTTACGAATGAAATCTTGTGAGCCACGCCCACCTGCCAAAACACCGACTGCATCAATGATAATTGATTTACCTGCACCCGTCTCACCTGTTAAAACCGTCATGCCAGTTTGAAACGCAATGTTTAGTTTTTCAATAATGGCAAAATCACGAATATCTAACTCCTGAAGCACAAGAATCCTCCTCTAATTGAAACGCAAAAGGAACACTTGAAAACAAAGAACCTGCTTATCCATTAAGCAAGTTCAACAATATCTGGTATAAATCCTGTGCTGCCGCAGGTGTTTTAGCAATGATTAACACCGTATCATCTCCACCAATAGTGCCGAAAACATCAGCAAAATTAATTTGATCAATCAATGTTGCGATTGCCGCGGCATTGCCAGGCAATGCTTTTAAAACAATAAAATAATCTTGTACAGCCATGGAGACATAAGCATCTGCCAACACACGCTGCAATTTTTTCTTTGTATCAACTCGTTGTTTAGAGGGCAAACTATAGCGGTAACCGCCATTAGATGATGGCACTTTAACCAACTGCATTTCCTTAATGTCCCTTGAAACTGTTGCCTGCGTCACTTTAACGCCAGCTGCCGCCAACAAAGTCACAAATTCCTCTTGTTTTTGAATGTCGTGAGCTTTTAGCAGTTGTCGAATCAAACGCTGTCGTTCAGATTTACGCATACCATCACCTTGCTTTCCCTAGTCTAACTTTAATCATAGCTTATTAAGGGTTAAAATTAAAGCGTTATCTCACCGCCAGCAAGGCAAATAGTATTACTTAGTCGCGTTATTTAAACCCTGATAAGCCGCTTGTAACGTTTTATCAATTGACACTGAAGCTGCTGCTTGTGGTTTAACCGCATTAGTCAACCTTAACTGCGTAATGAATTCAATGTTACCAGTACCGCCTTTAATCGGTGAATAATCTAAATTTAATACATCATAATGATGAGCTAGTGCGAAATTTAAAATTCGTTCTAAAACTGCCCGGTGAACTTGTGGATCGCGCACAATACCGCCTTTACCAACGTATTCTGGCCCAGCTTCAAATTGTGGTTTAATTAACGCAACCACAGTACCACCAGGTTTCAAAATCGTCGCCAAATTAGGTAAAATCAAACGTAGTGAAATAAACGAAACATCGATGGTCGCAAATTCAGGCTGCCCATAAGTGAAATCAGCTAATTGACTGTAACGGAAATTAGTTTGCTCCATCACCGTCACACGCGGATCTTCTCGTAATTTCCAAACTAATTGGTTGGTCCCAACATCTAATGCGTAGCTATGCGCTGCACCATTTTGCAACATGACATCAGTAAAACCACCTGTTGAGGAACCAATGTCCAAAACATTTTTTCCTTTAACATCTAATGCAAAGACTTTCATTGCTTTAGCTAATTTCAAACCACCACGGCTCACATACGGCATATGTTTACCTTTTAAATGTAAAGTTGTATCACCGGGAATCTTACTGCCCGGTTTATCATAACGCTGATCGTTTTCATCATAAACTTCTCCGGCCATTACCGCGCGTTTAGCTTGCTCCCGAGAATCAAAAAAGCCTTGCTGCTGCAACAATACATCAATTCGTTCTTTCTTCATGCTCACCATTTGCCTCCATTAAACCGCTAATTCAGTTAAAAATGCCATTAATAAGCTAACATCGCTTGAGGCAACTAAGGGTGTTAGCGCCTGTTTTGCCGCGACAAGTTCTGTCGCCAATGCTTTTTTCGTACCCGCCAACCCTAATAAAGCAGGATAAGTATTTTTATTTGCCGCCTGATCTTGATGCACCGGCTTGCCTAACTCTGCAGCGGTACTAGTAACATCCAACAAATCATCACGAATTTGAAAGGCCAGTCCCAGATGATCAGCATAATTCGTTAAAGCTTGTTGGCGTTGCGTGTTCACTTCACTAACAGTTGCCCCCATTAAAATACTCGCTTTGAGTAAAGCGCCAGTTTTTTGCCGATGTAATGCTTTAAGGGCGGTTAAATCTAATTGCTTCTTTTCGCCTTCCATGTCAGCAACTTGTCCCGCCACCATGTTACTTGGACCAACGGCTGAAGATAATTGTTGCACCAATTCAACCGTAATACCAGCTGAAAATTGACTATTGCTCAACCACTGGAAAGCCAAGGCCTGTAAGCCATCTCCTGCTAAAATTGCCATTGCCTCGCCAAATTTTTTATGGTTCGTGGGTTGCCCCCGCCGCAGATCATCATTATCCATCGCTGGCAAATCGTCATGAATTAGCGAATAAGTGTGTGCCAATTCAATCGCAGCAGCAGCTTGCAAACTTTGCGGTAAGCGATCCGCATGAAACGTTTGAACAACTGCTAACATCAATAACGGCCGGATCCGCTTGCCACCAGCCATGACAGAATAACGCATCGCTGCCTGCAGTGTCGGCGCAGAGACGTCGTGGTTGATTTTAAGGCGCAATAACTCATTTAACGCTGGCAACATTTGTTTTTTAAATTCGGCTAAATCAGTCATTTTGCTCAGTTCCTTCATCTTTTTTAGCCTCTTCAAATGGCGCTTCCGTCCCATTTTCTGCCATCATCTTAGTTAAGGTTTTTTCAGCATGCGTTAAAGTATCTTGTAGTGTTTTACTGAGTTTCACACCCTTTTGAAATTCGGTTAGGGCTTGCTCTAAGGGAATATCTCCTTGTTCTAAGTTCGTTACGATCGTATTTAGTGCATTTAAATTATCTTCAAAGCTTGGTTCTGCCATCCCAATTGGCCTCCGTTCTATTTTTTATCCTGGGGCTTTACCTTAATCACTTTAGCCGCAACTACCGCATCTGTGACGTGTAGATCAATTTTTTTATCTGGTTTAAAATCCTGTGCCTTTTTTAAAACATTGCCAGTGTCATCCGTGACGTAGCTATAACCCCGACCCATAATTTTTAACGGGCTGAGATAATCCAAAGATTGAATTTGCTGCTGCACAGTTTGCTGTTTAGCTCGCAAATACCGCTGCATTGTTTGCGTTAGTTGCTGATGCAGCCGAGTAACGTCACGTTGTGCCTGTTGCAGACGCATTTGTGGCTGATGTTGCTGTAAGCGACCGTTAACCACTAATAACTGTTGTTGTTTCGTCTGTAAAACTTGGTTAAAGCTAGTTTGCAAACGTCGATTAAGCTGATCTACATTTTGCAAATAACCATCGTACAAGCGTTGTGGCTGCCGAAAAACGTAGGATTGACGCAACCGATCAACTTGTTTTTTTGCCAATGCCAAGCGATTTCGTAAAGCCTGAACCAAACGGACTTGCTGTTGTTGTAATTTTAACACTTCATCACTTAACACTGGAACTGCTAATTCAGCTGCTGCTGTCGGCGTCGCCGCTCGTACATCAGCCACTAAATCCGCAATAGTCGTGTCAGTTTCATGCCCCACCGAAGAAATAACAGGAATTTTGCTAGCTGCAATGGCCCGTGCCACTTTTTCCTCATTAAACGGCCATAAGTCTTCAATGGAACCACCGCCACGGCCCACAATCAAGGTGTCGAAATTATCTAATTGATTAACCTGCTGGATTTTAGCGACAATGTCTGCTGCCGCCCCATCTCCTTGCACTAAAGTTGGAAATAAAACCAACTGAACAATTGGATAGCGCCGACGTGTTGTCGTAATAATGTCCCGGATAACAGCACCACTAGGACTTGTTACAACAGCAATCCGCTTAGGAAAGCGAACTAAAGGACGTTTAGGCGCATTGAACAAGCCTTCCTGCGCTAACTTCTTTTTTAATTGTTCGTAAGCTTGATAAAGCGCGCCAATCCCATCTGGCTCCATGTGTTCTACATAAATTTGGTAACTGCCGTTAGGCGCATACAGTGAAATCCGACCGACTACCAAAACTTTCATCCCAGTTTCTGGTGTAAACTTCACTTTTTTAAATGCTGAACGAAACATCACAGCACTAATTTTTGCATGGTCATCTTTCAAACTAAAATATTGATGTGCTGGACGCAAGCGAAAATTTGAAATTTCACCAGTCAGGTAAACTCGTTCCAAATAAGGATCCCGGTCAAATTTCGCTCGTAAATACTTGGTCAATGTCGTAACGGATAAATAATCTGTGCGTTCAACCATGGTTTGTCTGTCTCCTTGCTAATTGCACCGTCTGGTAAAATAACATTAAACTAGTCATGGGCCCAACACCTCCAGGAACTGGTGTCAGCGCACGGGCAACTCGGGCAACGCTAGCATAATCCACATCCCCTGCCAATTTACCATTAGCTAACCGGTTAATCCCAACATCAATCACAATCGCACCTGGCTTAATGGCTTCGGCTGAAATCATATTCGGCTGGCCAACTGCAGTCACCAAGATATCCGCCTGTTGCGTTAATTTGGTCAAATCAGTCGTGAACCGGTGGGCAATTGTCACTGTAGCATCCTGATTTAACAATAAAGCGGCTAATGGCCGACCGACTACCACACTACGGCCGACTACCACAACGTTTTGGTGTTTAACTGACAAGTGATAATGATCTAATAATTTTAAAATGCCATAAGGTGTATTGGGAATTGCATGTGCGTGCCCGGAAAATAAATAACCTAAATTTAGCGGATGCACACCATCCACATCTTTACGCGGGTCAATGGCTAAAATGGCCTGCTGACTGTTAATATGAGCTGGTAATGGCATTTCCAACATAATTGCATGAATGTGATCATCTTGATTAAGCTTCTGAATAATTGTGGTTAATTCTGCTGTAGAAGTCGCATCAGGCAATTTTGTGGTTACCAAACGGACACCAAGTTTTGCTGCCCGCTTTTTTTTACTGCGCAAATAAATCTGACTAGCTGGATCATCCCCTACCAAAATGGCGGCTAAAGTCGGGAGTGTTCCAGTTGCTTTTAACTGCGTGATCTTTTGCTTTAAATCTGTGACTAATCCCTGTGATGCCTTTTTTCCATCTAATATTATCACGGCAAATTGACGCCCTTTCTAAAAAAGCTGAGCTTACAACGTTAAGTTGTCGCCCAGCCGCAAAATTTTATATTGCCCAGTCATCATTAAGCTAAATGACGCTGCCGGATTACTGCTGCTAACACACCGTTGATAAATTTACGTGAATGCTCATCACTATAATCTTTAGCGAGCTCCAACGCTTCATCTACCGCAACCTTAGCCGGAATTTCAGGGACCTTTAGCATTTCATATAACGCAAGCCGTAAAATCACGAGATCAGTTTTTGCAAGCCGATTTAACGACCAATCTGTACTTAAATGCTGTTGAATCAACTCATCTAGTGCCGGTAAGTCCGCCTGCACGCCATTGACTAATTTCAATAAATAAGCGGGTAAGGCCGTTTCCTTACCCGGAGACGCAACTAAGGAAGCCATCAACGCCTGCTGATCAACGTCAGGATTAGCATCGACCGCAAACAAAGTCTGCAATGCATATTCACGAATTTTGTGTCGGTTGATCACTTAGGTTCACCATCTTTGCCATCATCGTCTTCAGCAAACAAATTATCTGGATCCACTGAATTAGCTAATTTTTCTGGAATCACACCAACAACATGGATATTGACTTCAGATAACTTTAAGTCCGTCATAAATAAAAGCTGTTCCTTGATGGTATCTTGCATTTTTAAAGCGACTTGTGGTACAGAAACACCATAATTTAAATAAGCGTAGATATCAGCTTGAATTTGGCCTTCTGTTACCGTCAATTTAACGCCCTTGCCACGGTCTTGTCGTCCTAACAATTGACTAATGCTAGAAGACAATGTTCCCCGCATTTTATAAACACCATCAACTTGACTGGCCGCAATTCCTAAAATGATCTCAATCACTTCTGGTGCGATCTCAATCCGACCTAATGCTGGTTCAGCCTTACTATCCAATACAATATTTGTGTTTTCAGCCATTCAATAGACCCTCCTTAATTACCTGTCTGTAACCAATCATTATGCCCGTGAGATGTAAGTGCCATCCTGAGTATTGATCAATAGTTGATCACCTTGGTTAATGAAAAATGGCACTTGAACCACTAAACCAGTTTCCATCGTTGCCGGCTTAGAACCACCAGATTGCGTATCGCCACGAATACCTGGCTCGGTTTCAGTCACTTTCAATTCAACAGTATTTGGTAGTTCAACACCTAAAGTTTCACTACCATACATGATCAAACCGACTTCCATGTTCTCTTTCAAATAATTTAATTCATCTTTAATTTTTTCGCTTGGCAAAGCGATTTGATCATAAGTGGTCATGTCCATGAACACATAATTGTCGCCATCTTGATAAAGATATTGCATCTTCTTATTATCAATTTGCGCCCGTTTTACTTTTTTACCAGCTTGGAATGTTTTTTCCTGAACTGCGCCAGTCCGCAAATTTTTTAGCTTTGACCGAACAAATGCACTGCCTTTACCTGGCTTAACGTGTTGAAATTCAACAACCCGCCATAATTCGCCTTCTACTTCAATGGTTAAACCTGTTTTAAAATCATTTACAGAAATCACTTGCTATTCCTCCTCTACGCGATACATGCTCATTAACTATAGCAAGACCAGTCTAAATTTGGCAAGGCGCTAAACTACAATTAAGTCATGCTTTGGTGCATTATTTAAAATTTGATTGCCAGATGACATAATTAAAAGATCATCTTCGATGCGGACACCACCTAACCCTAATAAATAAATACCGGGTTCCGCAGTGATCACATTACCATCAACCAAGGTGGTATCTGAAGCACTAGGACTAGCTAAAGGTGTTTCATGAATTTCTAAGCCAATACCATGGCCAGTGCCGTGACCGAAGTAGTCGCCATAACCGGCTTTTGTGATCACCTGCCGGGCAACATAATCAAATTGCTGACCAGTTAACCCAGCACGTGCATTTTTAATCACTTGTTCTTGGGCCTGCAAAACAATTTGATAAATGTGCTTTAACTCAGAACTTGGTTGACCCACTGCAAAAGTCCGGGTTAGATCTGACACATAGCCGTGGTAATAGCAGCCAAAATCCAACGTGACCAATTCATTAGCAGCGATGACTTTATCCGTGGCCACACCATGTGGCATTGCCGAACGCGGACCACTTGCAACAATGGTGTCAAAAGCAACACTAGAGGCACCCTGCCGGCGCATGTAAAAATCTAAATCATCCGCAACCTGACGTTCAGTCATGCCGGGATGAATGGTAGTCAATACATGTTGATAAGCTTGATCAGTGATTGCAGCTGCTTCACGGATTAACGCGACTTCATCCGGGTCTTTAACCGCTCGCAACTGCTCCACAATTCCTGAAGTGGGTACCAACCCCACATCAAATAAGTCAGCCAGATCATCATAAGTATTAAACGACACATAATCAGCTTCAAATCCTAAAGTTGTTAGCTGCAATTTTCGTAAAAGCCGATTAATTTCTGCAAATAACGAACCAGCACTTTCGACAATGGCGTAACCCTGGGGTGCTACCTGCTGATAGGCTTGTTGTGTATACCGAGAATCCGTCACAAAAAACGCACTAGTCCGTGTAATCAGCGCAACACCAGAAGTACCAGTAAAATGAGTCAAATAGCGTAAATTAGCAGCATTAGTCACCATTAAACCATCTAACTGAATTGCCGTTAACTTTTTACGCAAAGCCGCTAATCGTTGTGCCATTACTTGCCTCTTTTCTGATCATATCGCCTTTTTAATACAGACCAATTTTAACACCTATTATAACAAAAAGCAGTGACAAACAAAATGGCTGCACTAAATAATCCCTTTATGCCATAAAAAAAGTTCGGAACACCCTAACAGGCTGCTCCGAACTTGATGTAGCAGTTTATTTAGCTGCCGCTACTTTAACCGGATAAACTGATACCTTTTTCCGCTTCTTATCTAAGCGTTCAAATTTAACAACGCCATCAACTAAAGCAAACAAAGTATCATCACCACCGATACCAACATTAGTACCAGGATGAACTTTTGTTCCGCGTTGCCGATAAATAATTGAACCGCTTGTAACAGTTTGTCCATCAGCACGCTTGCTGCCTAAACGCCGGCCGGCAGAGTTACGGCCGTTGGCAGTTGAACCGCCTCCCTTATGATGGGAGAAGAATTGTAGATCCATTTTCAACATCATCGGACACCTCCTAGGCTTCAACTTTGTACTTAAGCGTCACATAATCCGCATAATCAGCTACGATGCTCTCTAAACTTAACGCTAAATTGGCTAAAATCACTTGCGCAGTTTTAGCTTGGTCAACAGTTAAATCAGCTGGTAAACGACATTCTAGATGTCCTCCTGCTTCAGCATCCATGGTAACTAACGGTTTAACCTTAGCAATTTGCTCGATACCATTTACCGCACCAATTGCAACCGCCGAAACCGCCGCACACACAATATCGCTGCCATAAGGACCAGCATCCGCGTGACCAGTTAAGCCAAAGAAAACAATATTTCCCGCTTGATCACGTTGAATTTGCGCTCGGATCATGTAACCACCTACTTATTATTCATTATGCATTAACTGCGTTAATCATGACACGTGTGTAAGGTTGACGATGACCAGTCTTTGTATGACTATGCTTCTTAGGCTTGTACTTGTAAGTAACAACTTTCTTTTCCTTACCTTGTTTTTCAACCTTGCCCGTTACTGTTGCGTTGGCAACTGTTGGTGTGCCGATTTTAGTTTCACCGTCACCGCCAACTAAAATAACATCTTTGAACGTTACTTCGTCGCCTTCGTTGGCATCCAACTTTTCGACCCAGATCTGTTGACCTGCTTGGACTTTAAGTTGTTTACCACCAGTTTCAATAATTGCGTACATCTGCTGCACCTCCTCATCTTAGACTCGCCGAAAACAAGTGCGGCTAAACCGACTTAAACTTGTTCCGAGCGGTTGTAGCTGTGGCAGCCACAATTACAACAGTAGTATCATACCAATAAACACGACCAGTTGCAACTATTTTCGTGCTTTACAAGTAAATTGATGACCAAAGCTTTTTTGCGCGTTGACAGGCGCGCTAAACTTCCTTATAATAATTTCTGATGTCGTCTCGATAGCTCAGCTGGATAGAGCAACGGTCTTCTAAACCGTGGGCCGTGGGTTCGAATCCCACTCGAGGCATTTTAATGCCAATTAAAGAAAAATGCTTTTTTTAAAGAATCCCGTTAAATCAACATTTATTGGGATTTTATTTTTTTAGAATGAACTAGAAAAGGCTGAAAAAAGAAAATTATTGCACACAATCTGCACACAAAATAGTTTTTTGAATAATCCCGCTAAATCAATGTTTAGCGGGATTTTTATTTTTTTATAGGCAATTAAAAATCACTATAATATTAAAAAACTGAGAACATTTTGAGAACGCTTTTGTGGTTAAAAAGTTATTCTGTTTAAATCATTCAGGATAAAAATAATTAATTAAGCCTTGATACTTATCTTGTTCTAAGCCCAGTGTATCAACTAAATACCCGGGAGTGTTTTCAAACTCACGTAAGCCACGCAGATAATATGGCTTATTAACATCTTCAATAATCAAAGGTGTCTGATTACGCCGGCATAATTCTTTAAACAATAATAATCTGCCAACACGGCCATTGCCATCACTAAAGGGGTGGATTAGTTCAAAATCACGATGGAATTTAGCAAAATTTGCTAAATTAGCAGCTGTTTCTTTTTCCCATTGTTTAAATAAACTGGCAACTTTTCCCGGTGTTTCCTTCGGACTGGTAGTGTTGATGACGTTAAAGGTACCAATTTGATTTGGTAGCTGTTTAAAACCAGCATAATTAAACCTAGGATTATATTCTTGTTTAGTTCCCTTTTTTAAGATTTGATGCAGCTTGATTGTATATTCAGGTGTTAATGGTTGCTCGACCGTATCTAATAAATAATTAAAGACCTGAAAGTGGTTAACTGTCGCGAGCACATCATCAACATAAATAGGTTTGCCTTGTTCAGCAAAAACACTCCCAGTATCATAAATTTGTTGTGTTTGGTCTTCAGTTAAGCGTGTGCCTTCCATATGATTACTGTTATAGGAAAAGGTAATCTGGGTACGATAATACAAGCTGCCTGCTAATTTATTATCCCGCTCATTGATTAGTTGTTCGACCAGTTTAGTCATATAAGCACTCCTTTAATTTGCAGCTTCAACGTCGTTGAGGTTATTACTGCGTAAAGCCTTTATCCCATAAACAGCTATCGGGGCCATAGCTTTTGTTTCTTGAGTTGTTGAATTAGGTTCACTCAACAGCACTTTTTATAAAAAAATAGTTGCTAAACAGTCTTGTATTATACAACGTAATCATGTATTATGACAAGGAGAAAGACGGTTTCTTTATCTTGCTTAAAAATGAAAAAGCCACAAGCGATTAAATTAACCTTTAAAATTAACTCAATTTTCGTGACTTTAACAATTATTTTCAAGTAGTAACCGGTCACGCTTAAAAAGCAATAACCTATTTTTTAACGTAGCATGGCTATAGGAGGAAAGCAAAATGAAATTATTTGAAAGCAAACACGTTAAAATAAGCGTTCGCAAAACAACACGTAAAGAAATGATTACTGGCTTGATTGCTTTTATTGTGCTTGTTTTATTAATTTGGTGGTGGCTGAAATGAAAAGTATTTATCAACAATATTTAGATAATAATCACATCACTCGCTATCAAGTTGCAAAAAAGGGGCATGTTTATCAAAGTACCCTGCAGACTGTCGCTAATTCTAAAGGTGGCACTGATACTATTTCAGGCAAAATTTTAAAAGCAACCGGAAAAGCATTAGACAAGGAACCATGGATTGTGTTTAAAGAATTGCTTAAATTAGAACAAACGAATACTGATTAATCGGTAGGATAATAGGCCGATACTGCAAATGGGAAATTCGCTACGCATTTCCCATTATGCTCTTCGCAAATCCTTTTTTCCAGTCGCTGCTATTACAACAAGTTGCTTGTCAAAGATCCGGTGCAAATCTACTGGCCATTTTTCTGGTTTTTACCGTAAAGATGTACAGACGTAATTGTGCCAAACTTTAGTTGCTTTTTAGCGCTCATCATATCTGGATCAGTTGAATTCACTGTCATTATGCTAACACTTACTTAAATTAATTTAACCTAATGAGGATCATCGTAAAAAAGAGTGTGACATAAAGCAAAAATAATTGCTTGTTGTCACACTCTTTGTTTAATTATTCTTAAACATCAAAAACTTTATTGGGATTCAAAATGTTCTTAGGATCAAAGGTCTTTTTAATGCCGCGCATTAATTCTAAGTTCACTGGATCCATGGTCTCTTTCAGGTAGCGTTTCTTAGCATAGCCAATCCCGTGCTCACCTGAAACCAAACCACCTAAATTATGAGCTTTCTCATAAACTAATTCCATGGTCTTGGTCATCCGTTTCTGGAATTCCGCTTCAGATAAATCATCTTTTAACATATAAGCGTGTAGATTGCCGTCACCAGCATGACCGAAGCTTTTAATTCGAATGCCTTGTTCTTTACTGACTTCTGGGAAATAAGCAACCATTTCGTTAACTTTACTGCGTGGCACAACGGTATCTAATTCATCCATATCTGTTGTTGAACCTTTGATTGCTTCTAAGAAGGCACTGCGCGCTTTCCAGATTGAATCTTCCCGTTCCTGCGTATCTGAAATAAAGACGTCTACCGCTCCTTGCTTCAAGCAAAGATCTGCCACTGGTTGATAAGCTTTTTCAACTTCTTCATCCGTATTGCCGTCGAAACGTAACAATAAGTAAGCATCGGCAGAATGGTCAGGGAATTTTTTACCCAAATACTCTTCTGCATCCAAGATAACGTCTTGTTCCATAAATTCAATTGCAATGGGCACATTTTCAGAGCGGACAATTTCTGGTACCGTATCAATGGCTTGACGTAAAGTTGGGAAAGGCACTAATAAGCTGATCACTTTTTTAGGGGCAGGCAATAATTTCAAAACAGCTTTTGTGATAATGCCTAAAATACCTTCAGAACCAATAATAAGGTCTTTCAAATCTAGTCCTGAACTATTTTTAACCACTTTACCGCCAAACGTTACGACTTTGCCGGTTGGCAAAACAACCTCTAATTCACGAACAAAATCCCGGGTGACACCATATTTAACAGCTCGCATCCCACCGGCATTAGTCGCAATATTACCCGCGATGGTAGCAGATTTTTCACCTGGATCTGGTGGGAAGAAAAGATCGTGCTCGGCAGTATAATCTCCAATGGTCATCAATAAAACACCAGGTTGTACCGTCAGTGTTAAATTATCTTCGTCCAATTCAAGGATTTGATCCATCTTTGAAATATCGATTAAAATGCCATGCTCAATAGGTACGCAGGCGCCAACTAAACCTGTACCAGCACCACGAGCCGTTACTGGAATATTATTTTCATATGCATAGGTCATCACTTTAGAAACATCAGCAGTCGATGCTGCTAAAACCACAACATCTGGTAAAGATTCAGTACCGCCCAATTCATCATGGCCATATTCTTCTTGAATGGCGTCTTGATATAACACACGGTCATTGTCATTAATTAAATCTAAAATAGCAGTGTAATCTTCCTTAGTAAAAGTCTTATAAGCCATCAGCTATTCCCCCTTCCTAGCTTTAATATCTGCGATTAATTGCGGTATGATGTCGCTTTGATCGCCCACTAAACAATAATGCGCACTCTTAAAAATTGTCGCTTTAGGATCATTATTGATGGCGACAATATTGTCAGCATTATCCATCCCCGCAATAAATTGAATGGCACCAGAAATACCAACACAGATGATCAATTTTGGCCGAACCGTTCGGCCACTTAAACCAATTTGTTGTCTAACATCTATCCAGCCATTCTCAACTAATGGCCGTGTTCCAGCTAACTGGCCACCTAATAGGTTCGCCAGTTCTTTTAATTGGTCTAATTCTGCCTTTGACTTAACGCCGCGACCAGCCGCAACCAAAACGTCAGCGCTTTCAATTGATTGTTCAGCCGGCTTAGGAATAATATCAATGATCTTCTCGTTTGAAACAAGCTTCTTTTCATTGATTTTCTTTTCAACGATTTCGCCAGAGATTTCTTCTTGCCGTGGTGCAGCGTCCATCACTTTATAGCGGACAGTTGCCATTTGTGGGCGGTTATTTGGCGTAACGATGTGCGCAATAATGTTACCACCAAAGGCAGGCCGAATCTGACTTAAATCAGTGGATTTTGCATCCATATCTAAAATAGTAGTGTCGGCCGTTAAACCAGTCCGCATCCGTGCGGCTACACGTGGCGCCAGCTGGCGGCCAACTGTTGTGGCGCCAACTAAAATGCTGTTTGGCTTATTTTGTTTAATGAAACGTTCAAATACTGCAGTATATGGTTCAATTGCAAAACGCGCTAATTTAGGATCATCGTAAACAAAAATCTTATCGATTCCATAGTGCTGTAATTCCTTGGCAGCTGCTTGAACCTGACTCCCAATCAATAAAGCATAAACTGGTTGGTGCAGTTTACCAGCTAATTCCTTAGCTTTACCAATTAATTCATAAGTAACTGGATGAATTTCTCCGTCTACTTGAGCGACGTAGACGGCAACGCCTTGCCATCTTTCCTTTTTAAGCGGTTTTTTCTTCTTTTCTACAATGAATTCAACCGCGCCTTTTGGTCCAGTATTGACGCAATTCAAGCACATACGGCAGGAATCATCAATCACGACATTGCCATCCTTAACGGACATGGAACCAAATGGGCAAACCGCCACTAGCGCTTCAGGATCGTCAATTTTATCTTGATGTACTTTTAATCTCGCCATGAAAAAACCTCCTAAATAAGCTTCAAATCTGCTAACGTGGTTGTTAATTTTTTGGCTTGCTCTTCAGCAGTTCCTTCCAACATCGTTTGTGTGGTATTGGTTTCTGGTGGGAAAATTTTCTTAACTTGTGTTGGTGAACCGCTTAAACCATAATTGTTTTCGTCTTGATCGTCCATATCATCCAATGAATAAATCGGAATTTTCCGATCAGCCGTTGCCTTTTTTAAAACATAAGAAGGTAAACGCGGTTGATAGATATCCTTTTCGACAGTTAGCAAACATGGAAATGCCACTTCAACAACTTCAAGCTGGTTAGGCATATCCATTTCAACTGTCATCGTTTCGTCAGTTACTTCACGAATTTTTGTCACGTTCGCAACGGCCGGTATTTCTAAGTATTCAGAGATTTCTGGCCCAACTTGGGCAGTATCCCCGTCAGTGGTTTGCTTGCCACACAAAATCAAGTCAAAATCACCTAATGCTTTAATACCTTGGGATAAAGCGTAACTGGTTGCTAGAACATCAGCACCCCCAAAGCGCCGGTCTGATAGTAGCGCACCATGATCAGCCCCCATCGCAAATGCTTCTTCAATTACGGCTTTAGCGGCTTGCGGGCCCATGCTCAAAACCGTAATTTCGCCACCCTTTTCTTTCTTCAAACGTAGTGCCGTTTCTAACGCAAATAAGTCATAAGGATTCATTTTGACATTATCCCCATCACGGATCAATAAACCGGTATCTGGATCTACTTTTACCTCAGATGAACCAGGCACTTGTTTTATACAAACCAGAATGTTCATTTTTATATAAGCCTCCTAATGTCTTGATAAACATAGTGAAACGAGCATATCCTGTAAGCGCTGCCATCACTAACTAAATTAAGCATGCTACTAAAACGAATCTTTGTCAACATTAGTCAGGTTAATTTAGGGTAAAAACCTATTTTTTGTGAAAATATTAATCAGATGCTAATGCACTTACAGCAGGTGTAAAGGCTATTTTTAAAATTTTTGCTCGCTTGTATGTTATCTTTTAACTTAATCGTAGCATAAGCTATTACTTGCTAGAACGCATAAAAGCCCCTCTAGATAAATTGTTACTTCTAGAGTTGGCTTTTAATGGTTTAAGCCTTTACAGGTTCAATTTTAATTGCACAAACTTTATAATCGGGACATTTTGCAATGTCATCCGTTGCTGGATTAGTTAAGAAGTTGCTGTTGCCATCAGGAAAGTGAAATGTCATAAAAGCAGCATCCGGCTGGACAACATCGCCGACAGCGGCATAGCTTTCGATTGTACCGCGTCGCGAGCTAACCCGGACTTTATCACCGTCACTAATTCCCATTTCAGCAGCATTGATTTGGTTGATTTCAATGTAGGACAGATCTCTGCCTTTACCAGCTTTTTCCCGAATACCCGGTGTACGCTCAGAATAAGCACGGGTATTGTAGTGATACAACTCACGGCCTGTACAGAGCATAAATGGGTAGTCATCATTTGGTAATTCATTAGGCGCTTCGTAAGGCAACGTCATAAATACAGCTTTGCCCCCTGGCCGTGTAAACCGATCGACATGTAAAATCGGTGTTCCCGGATCAGTTGGCGAGGTACATGGCCATTGCAAGCCATCGTTTGGATGAGCTTTTAAGCGGTCAAAACTGATTCCGCCATAGGCTGGATCAACCGCCGCAATTTCATCCATAATGTCGCTGGTGGTTGCAAAATCCATTTTACCGCCCATTCGTTTCGCAATTTCACAGAAAACTTTAAAATCATCCATGACACCACTTAATGGCTTCATCACTTGGTGCACCCGCTGGACGCGCCGCTCCGTATTGGTAAACGTCCCTTCTTTTTCCAAGTAGCTCAAACCCGGCAATACAACATCTGCCATCTGCGCAGTTTCCGTCATGAAGAGTTCATGAACAACTAGAAAATCTAAGCTGGCTAATTCTTCACGTACAGCACTGGTATTTGGATCTGTGACTAATGGATCTTCACCAAAAATGAATAAGCCCTTAATTTTACCTGTTTTGGCGGCTGGTAAAACTTGTGTAGACGTCATCCCAATATCGGGATTAAGTTTGGTACCCCAAGCCTTTTCAAATTTCGGCAGTGTTTTCGGATCATTGAGCTTTTGATAACCGGGCAGATCAAATGGTGAACAGCCCATATCGCAAGCGCCCTGAACATTATTTTGCCCCCGCAATGGGTTGATGCCACAGCCGGGCTTACCCACTTTACCCACTAATAGCGCTAAGTTCGAAATACTCATGACACCTTCAGTTCCAAATGAATGCTCCGTAACGCCAAGACAGTAAACAATCGGTGCTTTGTCCGCTCTAGCATACATTTCAGCGGCTTTAATAATCTCAGTAGGTTCTAGGCCGCAAATTTTAGCTACTTTTTCTGGTGTATAGTCCGCTACCAGTGCTTTCATCTTCTCGTAGCCTTCTGTCCGTTCAGCAATGAATTTTTCATCAGCCAAACCTTCATTGATGATGACATTCATCATCCCATTGAGCAGTGCGACATTTGTACCACCTTTTTGCTGTAAATGCAAAGTCGCAATGTTGGTTAAATCAATTTTACGCGGATCAATCACAATTAACTTCGTACCATTGCGCACGGCACCCCGGATCTGTGCACCAATGACAGGATGTGCTTCAGTGGTATTCGACCCGATCAACAAGATCACGTCAACATCAGTGGTGATGTCTTTAACGGTATTGGTCATGGCACCAGAACCTAAGGTCGTCCCTAAACCATGAACTGAAGGTGCGTGACAAACACGGGCACAATTATCAACGTTATTGGTACCAAAACCAACACGTACCATTTTTTGTAACGCATAGTTGTCCTCATTAATTGAACGGGAACAGGAAAAGCCTGCTAAACTATCAGCACCATAATCTGCTTTTAATTGACTAAACCGGTTGGCAACATAATCCAAGGCTTCATCCCAACTAGCTTTCTCAAATTTACCATTGCGTTTAATCAATGGTTTGGTCAACCGGTCTTTAGAAGCCGCAAAGCGATAAGCTGCAAAACGCCCTTTAACACACAACATATTTTTATTTGCTGCACCATTAGCTGGCTCTGCATCCACTATTTCACCATTGCGCACAATCATATTAATCTGGCAGCCAGAGCCACAATATGGGCAAGTGGTTTGCATTTTAGTCGTTTCCCAGTCACGATATTTCCGATGATCTTTAGCAGTTAAAGCGCCAGTTGGACAGGCAAAAACACAATTACCACAAGACTCGCAAATTGAATCATTGATCTTATTACCAAAATCAGCTGCAACTTGGGTGTTAAAACCACGGCCAGCAATGCTTAGTACATTTCTATTTTGTTTTAAATGACAAGCCGAAACACAACGACCACAAAGAATGCATTTTTCTGGATCATAATCAATAAAGGGACTGCTGGTGTCCATCGCACCAACAGTACTATGTTTTGGCACATCAAAAGTAGTGCGATAGATACCAGTTGCTAAAGCATCCTGTTGAATTTGACAATTACCATTACTTGGGCACCCAAAACATTCAATTTTATGGTCGCTTAATTGCAAATCAACTAAAAAACGACGCGCAGCAGTTTTCTTTTCGCTGCGGGAACGTTCATCTTGGCCGTTTTCCGCTTCAATATCAAAGCAGTCGACCAAACGGCCGTATTGAGTCGGCATTGTCTTTGATTTCAATTTAGTTGCCATTACCATGGTACCTCCTTAGTTTCAGGTGCATCCCAATTGATGCTTTGCTTAAACTCGTCAGGAAATAGTTTCATACCCGAAAAGATGGCATTACCGATTGATTGGCCAACTGGACAAAGCGACCGCTCAGCTACATGATCCACTGTATGGGCAAAATAACGTAAATCTCCTGGCACACCCGCATGACGTTGAAATTTTTGCAACTGTTCTTTAATCCGAACACTACCAACACGACCAGCCAAACATTTACCACAAGATTCCGCACAATAAAATGCTGCAACTTTTTCTAAATAATCGACAACACCAACGCTGTCATCCATAGCAACAATCACACCACAGCCGATCGTTAAATGCTGAGCATGGAAATCCGAATAAGTATACGCACAATCTACCAGTTGGGCGGGGGTTGCTAACGCGCCAGCTTGCCCACCGACATGGATAAACTTAAACGGCTTGCCAGTTGTAGAACCCCCACCATAATCTGCCTGATATAAAATATCCTGTACTGGTGTACCTAATGCTACTTCATATAACCCTGGATGCTGAAATTGCCCTGACAGAGAAACTAAGATTGTGCCGCCAGCATCTTTTGCACCTAAATCCCGATACGCTGAGCCACCCAAACGTAAAATCACCGGAATGTTAGCAAAAGTTTCCGGATCATGGACCAATGTAGGTGCACCATACAAGCCGCGTTTGACCAGATTAACCTTACGACCAGGTTTACCTACTCGACCTTCTAAAGCAGGAATCATTGCATCAGCAACATTTTCTACATAGCCGCCTCCACTCACCATAATTTGAATGTCAAAGTTAAAACCTGGAATACCTAAGATATTGGTTCCTAGATAATGCGCGGCTTTTGCGTTATTCAGCGCAGTTGCAAAGTTTTCAATAAATTCTGGAAATTCGCCTTGAACATAAAGATAACCTTGGCTAGCCTTTAAAAAGTAAGCTGCAATGGTCATTCCTTCAATTACTGCTAACGGATCCTTTTGTATTAAAGCTTTATCTTTGAAACTGCCTGGTTCACCTTCATTCGCATTACACACAACATATTTCGTTTGTCCTTTGGCTTTTGCTAAAGCTTGCCATTGGGCTGCAATGTTTTCACCAGTTCCAGAACGACTGATTAAACCAGCCGTTTCTAATTCATTTAATAATACCGCAGTATCTAATGTTGTTGCCTTTTGCAAACCCTGATAACCAGCTAGATCAACGTAGGTTGGTACCTCAGCTGGGTTCGTCATTTTAGCAAAACGTGCAGTTAAAATAGCATTAGTCGTTTGTTCAGTTGCCATCATTTTTCCCTCCTTTCCTTATATTTCATGATCATAGTGGCCATTTTGTAAATCATGGACGAGCTGTTTAGTTTTAGTTTCATCTAAATGACCAAAAACTTTAGTCCCAACTTTGATAAACGGTGCTTGATCACAAGCGCCTAAACCACCTACACTTTTATAAGCAAACAAACCATCTTCGGTCACTGTATCTTCTGGTACCCCTAACACAGCTTCTAAGGTCTGGCGAATCATTTCACCACCCACTAATGTACAAGGAGCCGCATTACACAGTTTCAACATATATTTGGCTTGTGGTTTCACGTTCAAGATTGGGTAATATGAACATAATTCATACACGCCGGACACGGGTATTTTTAAATGATCACTAACTAATTGTGCTGTTTTTTGATCAATATAATGTTGCTTTGAAGTACGCTGCAGTCTAAACAATAAATTAACAATTTGTTCTGGTTTTGACGCATAGCTAGCGATCAAAGCAACTTTAGCATCACGTGTTAATACATCGCCCATAAACGGACACTTCTTTCTTTGATTAAGCTGGGTAAAGAATTAACTAGCAGTATCAATAAATAACAACGACAAACAAATTTCATTCAAGCGGTAATACTAATAAAACGTTATGTTTTCCCTTGATGTGACGCATGATAATTTCCGTAATTATGAATTTTTCCTCCTTTTTTGTTCGGCTCCAATTCTGTAATCGCTTTCAAATTAAAATAAGAATAATAGCAGCGCCATTAAACCACTGCCATGCAAGTAAAAAAATGCTGTTTCAATACAGTAAAAGTGCTTTTAAATTAAGCGATTACATTACCGTTCCAAAAATATTTTTGCTATGATTATTTATTTTAAGTATAGGGTCAGCCAATGCGTTTGTCAACTGTTATATTACAGAAAATCAATTCAGACCCATTCAGCAGCAATCACACTTTAATCCCCATAATAGTTATCTGATTAGCATCACTGAACGGTGCAATTAAACGTTGATTTTGTACAGCTTATTTTTAAAGATTGATTAGCATTAAAAATACCTGTTAGCTAAGACTAACAGGCATTCTTTAAGGATCTGACCTAGCAACGTGCTGAATAAGTTTATTGTAAATGATCCAAGATAAACTGGTAATTTTCAGCGTTTAATTTCACACCAAGATTAGCTGTTTGTGTGCCACCTCCGTGTACCGCAACCATTTGATTTTGATCATTATAGACCGGTGAACCAGATTGACCACCAGCAGTATCCATATCATAGTAAATCAAACTATCAGTCTGCTTAACAACTTGTCCGGAATTTGTCCACATTGTGCCATAAACGCGGTCTCCTGGATAGCCCGTCGTCGTTAAAGGTGTTCCAATCGCAATATCTCCAGTCACCTTTATCGGCATGGGGGTAACTAAATCGCCAACACTTTCACCAGCTTCATTAGTATCAAGGATTAAAACTGCAAGGTCAGATTCGGCACCTGGATTATCAATATAATCCGGCAGCTGATACATTGCTTTAATTTTAAATTTCCCAAATGGATATTCTTCATCATTACGTCCTGGCGCAAAGTAGACTTCATCAATATCCTGGCTCGGTTCTTCACCAATACTATTGCCCACATGCCCGGCTGTTACAACAGTGTTTTTTCCAATTACTGTCCCAGTACTAATGTGGCCATTTGCTAAAATGTAACCGATGCTTTGGTAAGGACTAACAGTTGTATCCATAATCTGCACGCGATCATCATCACCAATGATCACACGCGTTTGTGGGACAGTTGCGGCACTTGCTTGTTGCTGTGCAACAAGACCTCCGATACCACCTGATACTGCAAATGCGACTCCCAACGTTAATTTGATAAACCGGCCTACTTTTTTCATTAGTTCGCCTCTTTTCTACTTATTTGATTTTTATAGTTTACTAAGTAAGGCTAGACATTGTCAAAAAATAAGCGCAAGTAGCTAACGCTATCATTTAGTTTGCGCTTTAAATAGCTTAACTATCCGATCAATAACTACATCTGCAATAAGAATTGCTTAAAATAATTCTCATTTTCACACCACTTGTACATACCGAATCAATGCTAAAGCAACTGGCTGGGCGCCAATGTAAACAGTGTCCGCGTGATAACCTTGCACAATCCCCTTAACGGCAGGTAAAGGTGTCCCGGTAGCTGCTGTTAATTGATTCAATTGCACAATGACCGTTAAATGTTGCCGGTAAGCCACGGCCAAACATTGCGTAATTTTAGCCACCGATTGCTGCGGTTGAATTGAAAGCTGCTGGTGCTCAGCAGCTTTCACCTGCTTTAACGCCGCAGTGTGATCAGATAAATAAAATCCCTGCCATTTCATTAATCCACGATCATGGTAAACCTGATCAAAAAAATGCTGTACTCGCGCATCGCTAAACTGATCAAACGATCTCATTCTTCCCAGAACTTCTTTCGTTGGATTAGAGTTTGCGCTTGTGGCCAACGCAAACCAGTAAAACCGACATAGTCAATAGTAAATTGAAAACGTGCCTGTAATGCGACAACAATCTTTTCCAAAGCAGCCAGATCAATGCCAGTAATGGTATGTAACGGGATGGATTTTAAACGCTGCTGCCGTTTTTGCTGGTTAAAGAAAAAATTAAATGCATGATCATAAGGATCTAAAACGATTTGAACCCAATAACGGGTATTGCGGCGTGGCTGAAAATGCTGCTGCAACCGGGTTAAAATCAACTTTAAATCATTATTCATAACTATTACCTCCATTATGGCCGCCAACTAAGGAAGCCCGTTCAATGGCGGTGCCCCCATTCAAAAGTGAACTGGCATACACTAATGCTGTAAACCCAAACCGATCGCGAATTTGATCAACCAAAGAATTAACGCGTTGTTGCTTCAATTGTTGCCGTGGTGGTGCGAACAATGACAACTGAAAACCGGTATCTGGGTGCAGACGTGAACCATAAACGGCCAAATTACGCACTGCTTGCCCCGCCCAATTTTGACGAAATAGCCACACTAAAGTTGCCGTGATGGCTTGGTTGCTATTAGTTGGATCAATGCGCTGAGCCTGCACAAAGCCACCACGACCATCTGCCTGGCTAGCCGCGTATGAAAAACCCACACGCAAACTGATGCAAGCCGCAAGTTTATGGTGATGACGCAACCGAGCTGCTACCTGTTCACCGATTTCTTTAATCACAAGTTCGATTTCAGCAGGCACCTGATAGTCTCGTGGTAACACTTGCGAATTACCAATGCTGGCAGAACGAACCTTTAGCGGTTGATTTAATTGCGTACGGTCGATCCCCCAAGCAATCGCAAATAATTGTTCTCCGATCACACCCATTTCTTGCTTTAACAAATAAGGATTGGCGTGGGCTAGATCGTACATCGTATGAATCCGCAAATGTGCTAGGCGTTTAGCCGTCCGCACATTAATGCTCCAAACTGCGGTCAAATCCTTAATTGGCCAAATTTTATCTGGGACAGTCTCATAATGAATTTCGCCAATCAAGTCAGTCGTATGTTTAGCGTAAATATCTAATGCGATTTTTGCTTGTACAGGATTATCGCCAATTCCCACTGTGGTATAAAGTCCTAACGCTTGCCGTACAGTCCGCTGAATTCGTTTAGCCACTGCTCGGGGCGATTTACCAAACAACCGCCACGAATGCGTCAGATCCAGAATTGATTCATCGATGGAGTATGGCCATAAATCTTCATCGGCGACAAACTGGCGAAAAATTTGGTTAATCTGTAAATTCTTTTTAATGTATAAATTCATCCGGGGCGGCACTACCCATAAGCGCGGATCATTAGGCAAATCACGCTGCCGAGAAACATTCGCCTTCAACCCATAAATCTTTTTTGCTAAAGGTGACGTCGCTAGAATCAAACCACCATTGGTATTTTCTTGTTCCGACATCACCACCATAATTGATTTCAATGGATTCAAGCCACGAGCCACTGCTTCAACGCTAGCGTAAAAGGATTTGTTATCAATTAAGAAAAAAACGCCATGTGGTTCTTTCGCATAATTCATCCGCCTCACCTCCCTTTCATTATACAAACGTATGTTCGCATTCGTCAATCCTTTTTCAGCAAAATTCATGTGTGCAAGCAAAAAAGCTGTTACAAAAGTCCTACTTTTGTAACAGCTCCTAAGTAAGTCATGGCAATGCTATTGCCGTCGCTTCATTGCCATACTGATCACAATCAGATTAAGCAGCATGAAAACGAATAATAAACCGAATGCCACAGTCGCACCTAACGCTATTTTCCGCGCAGCACTACCACTAGCTTGCACTTGCACCAAAGTAATTAAGGCGGACACAAGTGATGTGCCAACTGCCCCGGCAAATTGCTGCAAAGTGTTAAACAAGGCGTTCCCATCAGCTTGTTGTGCAAGTGTCAATTGATTTAAGCCACTAGTCATCGTATTGCCCATGGTTAAGCCAGTCCCAATCATCAATAATAAATAAATGAGCAGGATAAGCAATCCTGTTAGCCGCATTCCTAAAATAACAAATAAGAATAACGCAACAGTTAGAATACTAGCACCAGTTAAAATTGGCTTAGCTGCACCATAACGGTCTAAAATCCGACCACCTAATGGCGCAAAAATTGCTCCTAAAGCAGCCCCAGGTAGCACAAACAAGCCAGCTAATAATGCGCTTTGCCCATTCACTAATTGAATGTAGTTTGGCAAAATAAAGGCTAAACCTAGCACGCACAGCTGAATTAAGAAAAAAGCAATGAGGTGATAATTAAACGATCGATTATGAAAAACGGTCAATTTAATTAAAGGCTGTGGTGAAACCTTTGTCCGCCAAATAAAGCCGAACAAGCCAATCAAACCGATAAGCAACCAACCGCAAAAACGTAATGGATATTGTATGATTTGAGCTAAATGACTAAAAGCCAATGTAAAACCGGTGAATAACAAAATAATCAGCAACCAGCTGACAAAATCGAAACTGGTTTTAACGGTTGGCGCTGCCTGCTGAATGGCATAAATTCCAAGGATTAACGAAACCAGTAATAAGGGAATCAAACTGATAAAAATCCAGTGCTACCCTAATGAACCGACGATAAAACCACCAAACGTGGGCCCTAATGCAGGCGCAATCGCCGTAATCAATGTACCAATTCCCATTAACATACCTTTTTGCGCTTGTGGTGCCCAATCGATAATAATATTAAACATTAAAGGTAAAGCAATCCCGGTACCTAAACCTTGAGCAATCCGGCCAAACACCAAGACAGTAAAATTAGTTGCTAATGCATCAATTATTAATCCCAACAAAAAAAGGAGATTGGCGGCAATAAACAGCGTTTTTGTTTTAAACCGACGCTTTAAAAAAGCAGAAAGTGGCACCACAATGGCAACCACCAATAAATAAGCAGTGGTCATCCACTGTACAGTTGCAGCATTAATGGCAAATTCTCGCATCAAAACCGGAAAAGTAATGTTCATTGCCGTTTCAACAATTACACCGCAAAATGATAATAAGCCGGTTGCAATAATCGCTAAGATTAACTTTAAATCAATCCGTTTTTGCATTTAAACAGCTCCTTTAAAATAGTTCACATACGAACTAACAAATAATTATACCATTAAAATGTTGTTTTTAAAGGATAAATATTAAGTTGACACTGAATATAACTCAGCATATAATCAATTAAGTTAACTAACAAACTATTAAGGAAATGTGACGACATGAAAAACTCATTGGGGATTGCGATCAAACAAGCAAACAATGCATTATCCCGCGATGCAGACCATTACGCCAAAACAATCGGGTTAACTGGTATGCAGATCAGCATTATTAATTTTATTGCTGATCATGAACAAACACAGAACATCTTTCAACGTGACTTAGAGCAAGAATTTAACATCCGTAAAGCCACCTCTTCCAGTTTAGTGACCAAAATGGTTAAGGCAGATTTATTAGTCCGTGTGCCCACTCAACATGATGCCCGGTATAAACGACTGCTGCTCACTCCTAAAGCGCGACAGTTAGCGGCACAAATTGAGCAATTCTTTCAAAAAAGCGAACAACGCATGGCACAGCTTTTAACGACTGATAAAACACGCACTTACACTGCTTTATCTACCATTAGCAAGGCATTTAAAACCCCAACGTCAATCTCGAAATAAAACGCAAACAGAAAGCGGCTACCCCATATTGAATCAATGGGATAGCCGCTTCGTTAATGTTGATTAACTGCCATAAAACCAGCCATATCTCGATAAGTCAAGGTGAATACGACAACAGGTTCATTTTTGATTATCTTGATGAACGTGCCCGTTTTAAGATGTGTAAATCAATCAAAATAGCTGCTCACATGAGTGTTTCATCCTCACGACGCCAACTGATCCGCTACCGCTTTGACTAAAGGCTGCAACTGGTCTAAATCATCATCACACTCGTAAAAGGCATTGTGATAAATCTGCTGCATCTTTTTATCAATGTCGCCGTAGCCTTGATCAAAAGTTTTCACTTGGTAGCTGCCATCTGGTGCCACAATAAAAATCACGCAGCCAGCGGCAATTTTGTGTTCATGGGTAAACGAGACGGGTAAGGCAATCTCTGCTCGGCCAGCATGTTGGCGCCGGTGCGAAATGGTTCGGGTAATGTCAGTGACGATCCGGTCAAATGTCATGTTAATCGGTCTCTCCTTTAAAATCATGTTCTTGTTCAGTCGGTTTAACGTTTAGCATTTGGTAAACGCGATCAACACTGCCAAATCTAGCCGTCAACAATGCTGGCGTAATCCCATAACGCATTAATGCCGTTAAACTAGTGCCATCATCTGTAAAAATTTCACTCACACAATTTAACAATTCACCAGTGGCCAATTGTTGCGGTAAAAAAGCTAAGCCGGCTGCTTGTTTAATTTGGTACCAACTTTTCTGGTAATGGGCCATAATTTCTTGACGAGTTGGAAAATCAGCGGCATAGTGATCAAAATCGCTAGCCACTGCTGGTTCAACTGCTTGGTAAGCAGCCGCAAATTGCGGTATAAACTCCGTATAACGCGGCCAATCCCAAGCACCTGTCGCTAATTTTTTCATTTTATGTCACTTCCAACAAATAATACCATTACAAGTTGCGCTATTCATTATACCAAACAATCCGTCGACAGCGAAAATTCTGGTTTGTATTTCCTGCTAGCTTAATCAATAATAGAGTTAACAACTTTTATGGGAGGTTTCAGGATGAAAATCAATCAATTTGCCCAAATTAAAGTAACGCCAAAACAACGTGACGCAGAATTACAACGTATTGGTCTATTTTCACCAACAGCAAAACAACAAACAGTGAGTGCTAATTTTGCCCATTTTTTGCGCCAATGTTTTCCAGAAGCACACACCACCACAACTAAACAAGAAGCCATTGCAAACTTAATGCTAACTACTGACCAAAGCGTTCCCGCTTACCTCGCTGAGCCTAGCCCGCTCACTCTCACACAATTTTATAACGTGGGCTTACAGTTGCTAGGTTATGAAGTTGGCAGTGATTTTTCATTAGCGGAGCCACTATCGTTTATACGCCAAAATCAGCTGGCTTTTTCTGATACACCACTTACAAACAATGACGCCTTATTTACTGCTATCTACTTATTACTCACCACTCACACTAAAATGGGCGTGACTTATTTAGATGATTTGGCTAACCGTGGCTTTTTTAACGCTTACCAGGGCAAGCGCCCGTTATTTTTTAATGGCAAAGCCCAAGCCGTTTTTGATACACAGCACTTGATTAAAGAAGTGGTCTACGTAGAATCAGACTTAGATACCGATCAAGACGGTCAACGGGATTTATTAGCGGCAACAATTTTTCGGCCTGCAGTTGCAGAGCCACAGCTTAAAATTCCCGCTTTGTATACCGCAAGTCCTTATTATAAAGGCACTAACAATGTGGACAAATACATGCACAATGTGGATCAGGAACTAGCAGCCAAAACACCCGGCAAAGAAAGCTACCCTAAAACGCAAGCTAAGCCTTTGCCAGCAGCTCGGACACCGCAAAAGCAAGCGACCACCAGTGAAAAAACGGCAACCGATCACAGCAACTACAGCTTAAATGATTATTTTCTCGCTCGTGGCTTTGCCAATGTTTATGCCGGTGGCATCGGCACCCGTGATTCCGACGGTATCCGTACTTGCGGTTCTGCTGCTGAAACCAGCTCAACCACGGCTATCATTGAATGGCTAGCTGGCAACCGGCGCGCCTTTACTAACCGAACTGATCGTATCGAAATTAAAGCCGACTGGTGCAATGGCAATGTGGCGATGACTGGTAAATCCTATTTAGGTACTTTAGCCACCGCCGCAGCCACTACCGGTGTTGCTGGGCTAAAAACCATTATCGCAGAAGCTGCCATTTCCAGCTGGTATGATTATTACCGCGATAATGGCCTGGTGGTTGCACCAGTGGACTGCCAAGGTGAAGATGCCGATGTTTTGGCCGCATTGTGCCAGTCCCGGCAAAAAGACGCAGCCGACAAACAAAAAGTTGAAAAAGTGTTCTCCCAGGAATTAGCAAAACTAAAAGCTGGCCAAGATCGAACTAGCGGTAATTACAACGCTTTTTGGGATGCCCGCAATTATCGAAAAAATGCAGCAAACACCAAAGCTGATGTGGTGTTAGTCCACGGACTCAACGACTGGAACGTAAAACCCCGTAACGCTGAAAAAATGTGGCAAGCCTTAAAGCAAACTAAAGTGAACCGGAAACTGATTTTGCACCAAGGCAAACACATTTACATCAACAACATGCCATCACTAGATTTCACCGACATGATGAACTTATGGTTAAGCTATCAGCTTTACGATGTGGCCAACAACGCCCCTAAAGTATTGCCTAACGTGACCATTCAAGATAACCGCCAGCCTGAAACTTGGCACGCTTATCATGATTGGGCCCCTAATGATCGTAAACGTCAATTATTTTACTTTACGCCAAGCACGCTACAAACTAAGGAACCCACTGATGCTGCTTTTGTACCGTTTAAAGACGATAGCACGGCCGTTTTCAAACAACAAGGCAAAGACGAACATCGCTGGTTAAACGATTTTATTCTGGGTAAAGCAGCCTACCAACCTAGCCAAGCTCAATTTAAAACCCAGCCACTAACCCAACCACTCCTGATTGATGGCAATATCGATATCACCTTGCAGGCCGCTGTCGACCAAACTACCGGCTTGCTCAGTGTGATGGTGATCGACTACGGCCATGATCAGCGTTTAGGTGCTGACCCGACAGTTGTGGCACGCGATGGCTACCAGCTGGATCCTGCTGGTCTCACCCAAGATCTCGTTGAATTCCAATTGGCGGCTGCTACTGATTATCAGTTAATCACTCGCGGCCACATTAATTTGCAAAACCGTAACGGTGCTGATCAAGTGGTGCCAGTTAACCCACACGAATTTTATACAGTCCATTTTGCCTTGCAGCCAACCCATTTTACAGTTCCAGCAGGTCATCAATTAGGTGTAATCGTTTATGCCAGCGATATGGGGATGACGGTGCGGCCTGAAACTGTGGCGCATTATCAACTTGATTTAAACGCTTGTCAATTAAGCGTGCCATATATGAAAAAATAAACTAATTGGCGGCTGCTGCTTGCCACCGCATTAAAAATTCAGTGGCTTGTGTTGCTGAATCTTGTTGGACTTTAACTACTTGAAAACCTGCTTGCTGATAAAAATGACAGGCTTGGTGATTTTGTTGATAAACCATTAAGGTCAATCGCCAGTGCTTTGCCTTAACTGCTGCTAATAATTGACTGCCAATTCCCTGACCACGCGCGTCTTTAGCAACAAATAAGCCAGCGATAAATTGATCTTTTAAGCCAATAAAGCCTAAAATGACGCCGCGTTCATGATAAACATAAACATCAGCTTGCATTAAAGCCTTTTGGACTACAGCTTGATTTTGTCGCCAATAAGCAGCGGGAATAAAGGCATGTGCTTCAAGATTAGCGGTTAGCCAAATTTGCAGCACCGCCTTTAAATCTGCTGGTATCATTTTTCGAATCATCAATGGTCACCTCCTAACTAAAAAAGCCAGTGCCAACAACTTCAATGGTTGCTGCGCACTGGCTTTTTGCATAAACAATTTTAGTAAAGCTCTAAGTATTGATCCCGTTCCCATTGCGAAACCATTTGCCGGTAAGAAGCCCATTCTAACTTCTTAGCTTCCATAAAGCTTTGGTAGAGGTGCTGACCTAATGCATCCCGCAAAACTTGATCATCCCGTAACGCTTTTAACGCATTGTGCAATGTAGACGGCAAATCAGTGATGTGATTGGCTTTTCTTTCTTCATCATCCATCCGGTAAATGTTACGGTCAACCGCTGGTAGTGGGGTCATTTCTTGACGAATACCATCCATACCTGCTTCTAACATAGCCGCAATAATGGCATACGGATTAGCGGTTGGATCAACACTGCGCAATTCTAAACGCGTGGACAATCCGCGGGAAGCAGGTACTCGGACTAATGGTGACCGGTTACGGCCAGACCAAGCCACGTAAACCGGTGCTTCATAACCCGGTACCAGTCGTTTATAAGAATTAACTGTCGGATTGGCAATGGCTGTCAAGCCCCGAGCATGTTCCAATAATCCGGCTAAGAAATGGTAAGCATCATTAGATAATTGCATTTCGCCGCTTTTATCATAGAAAGCATTCCCTTTATCATGGAACAAGGACATGTTCATGTGCATCCCTGAACCATTAATGCCATCTAGGGGTTTCGGCATAAATGTTGCATGCAAACCATGCTTACGGGCGACAGTTTTAACCACTAACTTAAACGTTTGAATGTCATCAGCGGCTTCCAATGCATTGGCGTATTTAAAATCAACTTCATGTTGGCCCGGTGCTGCTTCATGGTGGCTAGCTTCCACTTCAAAGCCCATGTTTTCCAATTCTAAAACAATATCCCGGCGACAATTTTCACCTAGATCAATCGGCGCAAAATCAAAGTAGCTGCCCTTATCATTTAAATGCAAGGTTGGCCGCCCCTGATCGTCTAATTTAAACAGGAAGAATTCCGGTTCCGGCCCAATATTAAAGTCGGTGTACCCAGCAGCGTGCATTTCATCTAAAATGCGAATTAAATTGTTCCGTGGATCACCATTAAATGGTGTGCCATCTGTATTATAAATCCGGCAAATCAGCCGCGCCACCTTACCATGTTCGGAGCCCCATGGAAAAATCATCCAAGTATTTAAATCTGGGTATAAGTACATATCGCTTTCTTCGATGCGAACAAACCCATCAATTGAAGAACCATCAAACATGACTTTGTTATCCAGCACTTTGTCCAATTGATCAACAGGCATTTCCACATTTTTGATCACACCGCTAATATCCGTAAACATTAAACGAAGAAATTGGACATTTTCATCTTGCGCAATTTTGCGGATTTCGTCTTTCGTATAGTTCTTTCTTGCCATGGTCATCGCTCCTTAAAATTAGTCGCACGCTAGCTCGTGCTTACAGTGGCTTATGTTTATGAAAAAGGGGTGCAGCGTCGTGCTGCTCATTTTGCAATCGCCCTTGCTGCAATAATTCATCATGAAAAATACGCCGGACATCGGCGTCAGTTACCGGCCGCTTCAAATCAGCCTGCTTTTTTTGTTTTTCCCGCTGCTTCATATCGTAAATGTGTTTGATTCCCGCCATATTGATACCTTCTGCCAAATAATCCTTGATGTCAAGCAACACATCGATATCGTTTAGCGAATACATGCGACGGTTACCTTCATTACGCTGCGGTTGAATCAGTCCTTGCGCTTCATAATAACGAATTTGCCGGGCAGTTAAATCAGTTAATTTCATGACTGTTCCAATCGGAAAAACCGCCATCGAACGGCGCAGTTCTTTTTCTTTCATCGCGACCCTCCCTTTCCTCGCCAAACTTATCTTAGCGCGCTCATCTCCTGATGTCAATTGCTGATGTTAGGTCTTATGACATTGCATTTAGTTTGTCTAGAAAAACTGCTCTGACAAGCTTAATTATTTCTAAATGGCAGATTGCAAGAAATAACTTGAACAAATTTAGTAACGCAGATTACGCAAA
>NZ_AYYI01000078.1 GCF_001436505.1 Loigolactobacillus rennini DSM 20253
TCTGCCATCAATAATAGATAAATCTATTACCAACAACAGATATTGTAGAGCCGTAATTAGGGTGCAGCCTCGTTTTTATATTGCAATTAAGGCGATTAGTTGTAGAAATTATTAATAATCTTTGCAATTAGAGTTGTGCATTAGCCATTGAGATCTTCCAGAGCCAAACTAGCTTCTTCCCATTGGTCTTCAACTTCTTGTTGTTGTTTAGCTAATTTCTCTAATTGTTGTTGCAATTCATTGAGTTTTTCAGGATTTTGTAAAGTTTCAGGTTTGGTCATGGTTAGTTGTAATGCATGGCTTTGCTGTTCTAGTTGTTCTAACTTTTTTTCTAGTGCGTTAACTTGGCGTTTAAGTTTACGTGCTTCTTTTTGCTGTGCTTTATTTTGGCGAAATTCTTGTTGATTAGTACTAGGCTTAGTTTCTGTTTTGGTTGGCGTTGTCGGTGCTTTTTCGGCAGCAATGGCCTCTTCTTCAGCCTTTTTTTCTTGGTAGTAGTCGTAGTTACCTAAATAAGTTGTTGTCCCCGAAGTAGCGAGTTCAACGGTTTGAGTGGCTAGTCGATTAATGAAATACCGGTCATGTGAAACGAATAAAATGGTACCATCATAGTTTTGTAAAGCATGCTCCAGAACTTCTTTACTATCAATGTCCAGGTGGTTTGTGGGCTCGTCTAAGATTAAAAAGTTATTGTGGTTCATTGCGAGCTTGACTAACATTAACTGGGCCCGCTCACCACCAGATAAACTTGGAATTTGTTTATCCACATCTTCACCTGTAAATAAAAAGCTGCCTAATACGCGCCGAATATCAGCTTCGTTAACAGTCGGGTGTTCATCCCAGATTTCGCTGAGAACAGTTTTATCAGCGTGCAGGTTTTCTTGTTCTTGATCGTAGTAGCCCACATCAACGCCAGTTCCAAATTTAACGTCTCCGCGCAATAAAGGAATTTTTTTGAGAATACTTTTTAGTAACGTTGATTTACCGATTCCGTTTGGACCAGTAATAGCAACCGCTTGATGCCGTTTGACATGAATGTTAATTGGATCAGCTAATACCTTTTTATCATAACCGATGGCAGCGTTAGTGACATCTAAAACTTGTTGACCAGAAGGCTTATCCTCACTAAAGGTAAAACGAACCGTTTTATCATCGTTTTTAGGTTTTTCTAGGCGGTCCATTTTTTCTAATTGTTTACGCCGACTTTGTGCCCGCTTAGTAGTTGAAGCCCGAACAATGTTTTTATTGACAAAATCTTCTAATTTGGCGATTTGAGCTTGTTGCTTGTTATAAGCTTTCCAAGCTTGTTCTAATCGGGCAGCTTTCTTTTTTCGATAATCTGTATAGTTTCCGGTATAGTGTTCCGTGGTGTGCCGGCTTAAATCATAAACTTCTGTTGCAACTTTATCTAGAAAATACTGATCATGGGAAACAATTAACAATGCGCCCCGATAATTTTGCAAGTAATTTTCTAACCAAGTTAGTGTTGCAATGTCCAAGTGGTTGGTCGGTTCATCTAAAACTAGTAAATCATGGTTTTCCAATAATAATTTAGCCAAGGCAAGACGTGATTTCTGTCCGCCAGAAAGTGCGCTAACAGGTTGTTGATAATAACTATCGTCGAAGCCGAAACCGTGTAAGACATTTCGAATTTCAGCTTCGTATCCATAACCATTTTGATCACTAAAAAGTTGTTGTAGTCGATCATAACGTTTTAAGGTTTGTTGGTAGGCATCTTTATCAGCTAGTAATTCAGGCTGACCTAATTTAGCTTCTAATTGATGAATTTGTTTTTCCATTTTTCGTAGTTCATCGAATACGGTGAGCATTTCTGCAAAAACAGTACGTTTTGAACTGAAATTGGTATTTTGTGACAGATAACCAATGCTTAATCCCTTTTTTGTACTAATGCGGCCCTCATCAGGCGGATTCTGCCCAATAATAATTTTGAGCAAAGTTGTTTTACCAATGCCGTTGCGCCCAACTAAAGCAACATGAGCTTGGCTTTTGACTTGCAATTGAACGTGTTCAAATAACGTTTCTGCACCGAAGCGACGAGCTACATTTTGTGCTTGTAGTAATATCACGAAGTTCGCTTCTTTCTAAATAATTTATCGTTTACGAGACTGAAAGGTGAGCTTGAAAAATAGCCCACACATAGCTATTAGTTTAACATAAGTTCATTGAATCTTGCTGCATGCGCAAAATAAATTGTGAACAATTGATTGCTTTTCACAAGCAATTACAGTAAGATAGCAAGTGTCAATAGGAATTTAATTCACAAAATGAAAAAAATATCGTTAGGAGCTGAGCGAATGGCTGAAACAAAAATACCTAAAGCAACCGCAAAACGGTTACCCATCTATTATCGCTATTTGAATATCTTATTTAACGCCGGTAAACAGCGTGTCTCATCTACTGAGCTTTCTGAAGCTGTCCAAGTGGATTCAGCAACCATCCGGCGCGATTTTTCTTATTTTGGTGCACTGGGTAAGCGCGGCTATGGCTATGATGTTGAAAATTTATTGAATTTCTTTAAAAAAACCCTTAATCAAGATCGCTTAACTAATGTTGCGTTAATTGGGGTTGGTAATTTAGGCCATGCTTTATTAAATTACAATTTTCAACAAACAAATAGTGTTCGTATTAGTGCTGCTTTTGACATTAACAAAGACATTGCTAATACGATTCAAAGTGGCGTTCCCGTTTATCCAATGGCAGAAATGAAAAAACAATTGCAGGTTCAGCAAATCAATGTTGCTATTTTAACTGTTCCCATTGAAGATGCACAAAAAGTAACGGATGAACTAGTGTCTGCTGGTGTAAAAGGGGTTATGAATTTTACGCCGATTAGAATTTCGGTGCCGAGCACTGTGCGTGTTCAAAATGTTGATCTTGCCAACGAATTACAAACGTTAATTTATTTTCTGGATCATTATGGTAGTGAAACGCCGGAAACAAAGAATTCAACACAAGCATGAAGAGTGGGCCTTAATTGGCCGCTCTTTTTATTTATAGTGAGTTAATTGAACTTAATTCTTGCTTTAACAATTACTTTGGAGTGAAAAAACAAACAATTAGACAGAAATTGATGATTGTCTTGCAAAAATAGTTAAAAAATTGAAATAAGTAATTGACAGTGAATTAATTTTTGGGTAAACTATTATTCGTTGATGAAATTTAACATCATTGGGTAATAGCGAAATGGTAACGCAACGGACTCTGAATCCGTAATTTCTAGGTTCGATCCCTAGTTACCCAATCAGAGGATTACAAAGCAGCGTACAATTAATTGTGCGCTGCTTTTATTTTAGTAAAATGTAGCTAAGGTAAATAATGAGTTAAAAAACCTTTAATTTTATGTGTATATAATGTTGGATAGTGGTCAAATGCAGTGACATGTTTTGCATTTGGAACTAGCCATAATTTCTTAGGTTGGTTTGCGCGGGCATAAAGTTGCTGGCTCATCTGGTAGGGGACAAATGTATCTTTAGTTCCTGCAATTAAGAAAATTGGTTTATGATTTTTTTGAATCTGCTTTAAAGCATTAGCTTCTTTAAAACTATAACCGGCCCGAACTTTGGTAATTAAACTAACTAATGGTACTAAAGGCCATTTGGGTAAATGGTAAAGCTGTTGTGCTTGGTGCGTAATTTCTGCATCAGCTGAAGTAAAAGGACTATCCGCGATGTAAGCTTTAATTTGTGTGGGCTGAGGTTCACCACTTGCCATTACCATGCCACTAGCACCCATACTGACGCCAAACATAATAATCTGGCTTTTGGTGCCATTTTTGCGAATCACTTGCCTTGCCCAATTTAAATAATCTTTACGATCCAGCCAGCCATAGCCAATGGCATTGCCTTGACTAGCGCCTTGACTGCGATTATCTGGTAAGAGTACGTTATAACCTAGTTGGTGAAACAAGGCAGCATAAGCGCCCATTTTTTCCTTACTACCCATAAATCCATGGGCAACGATTGCCGTTTTGTGAGTTGGCTTTTTGGCGGGCACATAATCAGCAACTAATTTCAAGCCATCTTGGCTAGTCTGCTGCCAATGTTTTTTAGGTACATTCACGAACCATTTTTTCTGTTGGTAAAGTGGATCACTGGATTTTAATTGTTGAGTGCTTTTGATAAAGGTTTTTTCACCAGGCATAATGGCAACATGGTAAAAGTAAAGACTAGCGCCAAATAAGATGATGGCTAATAAGCCGATAATAATAGTTAAACTAAGCCATAAGCGTTTCACGATGTTCACTCCTGAATGACAAATTTATTTCTTAGTCAGTTTAGCACATTTAAAAAAGATTAACTTATTTTATCTGGAAGCATTGTGCTTTATGTTTTTCTGACCTACAATATGTGGTATGCATTTTTGCAAATGACGAGGGGGTCAATCATGGTGATAATAACGGCAGGAATGATCGGGGTCGGCAAGACAACATTGACTGGCATTATTGCAAAGCACTTAGGCACACAGGCATTTTTTGAACCAGTCGGGGATAATCCTGTTTTGCCGCTTTATTATTCTGATCCGAAAAAATATGGCTTTTTATTGCAAATTTTCTTTTTGAATAAACGATTTGCAATGATAAAAAAAGCGCTGAGCGATGACAATAACGTATTGGACCGTTCAATCTACGAAGATGCGTTGTTTACCCGCGAAAATAACAAGGAAGGAAACATCAGTGATCAAGAATTTTCCATTTACCTGCAATTGTTGGATAATATGATGGCTGAATTGCGGAATTTACCTAAGAAAGCACCTGATTTATTAGTCTATGCCTATGCGGATTTTGAAACGATTCTCTATCGGATTAAAAAGCGTGGTCGGGATTACGAACAAGTTGATGCGGATAACGGATTGTACGACTATTATTATAAAATGTGGTCTGCCTACAAGACATGGTTTAAGGAATATGATGAGGGTCCAAAGATGAAGATTGATTTACAAAAATATGACCTATCTAATCCGGAAAATGCAAAAGCGGTTTTGCAATTAGTGGATAAAAAAATTGCAGATATTCGGCAGCCCATTGCTTTTTAAAGCCTAGCGTCATTATTTAGTGATTATTTTTAATTATCAATAATTTAATAATAAAATTTGCTATTTAAATGGGTATATGCTACTATACTTAATAGTACTTCTTTGTTCGGAATATTTTGGTAACAAGTTTCATTGTAAACTTCTTCCAATGTACGCCTTTCACAAGATTTACCAAATTAAACGGGTCACAGACCCACAGGAGGATTTTTATACATGGAACACGGTACAGTAAAATGGTTTAACGCAGACAAAGGTTATGGCTTCATCACTCGCGACAATGGCAGCGATGTTTTCGTACATTTTTCAGCTATTCAGGGTGAAGGTTACAAGACCTTAGAAGAAGGCCAAGCAGTAACTTTTGATGTTGAAGAAAGCGATCGTGGACCACAAGCGGCTAATGTTGTTAAAGAATAATAATATTTAGATCAGCTAGCAACCCTGATTTTTCAGGGTTGTTTTTTTCGCTATTTTTAAAGTTAGACAATAGTATGAAAGTGACTGAAATTAAGCTGATTATTCCAATAAAAACACTTGACCAGTAGGGAAACTTTCTGTAGAATATAACGTGTTCCGATTATTGACATTGCCCGTTGGTCAAATTGGTTAAGACGTCGCCCTCTCAAGGCGGAGTTACGGGTTCGATCCCCGTACGGGTGATAGCTAGAACGCCCCAGAAGGTCCGAGTAAATGAGGAAGTTTGTCAAATGGTGTTGAAGGATAGTTTCTATCCTTTGGAGATCTCCTCG
>NZ_AYYI01000079.1 GCF_001436505.1 Loigolactobacillus rennini DSM 20253
CTTACCGCCCAGAAAGCAGCTTAATAAAGTTGTCCAATTTTAAGGGTTCACTTCAGTAACGGAATTCGCCGCCGATTACCAAAAAGTTGCATAAACCATAACCTCCACCAATAATACCCACATTATGCCACATTTATAAAAAGTATGATAGTAACATTCTGCAAGAAAAAGAACTATAATAAAAGAGTAAACTTTAGGGCTTGCCACCCAGATAAATAGGAAGCGATAAAATGGCTGATAAAGATGCAGAAAAAAAGGAAACAGAAGCTGACGAAAAAAAGACGATCGAAATCGATCCGGCAGTCGTTAAGCAAGGGGTAGCGTTGATCAAGAAACAAGGCTACATCACGCGCAAAGATATTCCAGAAATCCAACAGGATGACTGGGCACGAGCATTATCTGAAAAAATCAGTGCGGCTTTTCATGATGCAGACGAAGCACCTTACATTTACTATGAACGGTATGATTTTGCTGATCATGAAATTACTGGAATTATTTTTAATATGGACCAAATTAAAACTCGGGCTGAAGCTGGCAATAAATTAGGTCAAGCGCTCGGATTAAAATCCTTTGAACACTAATTAAAATCACCTAATAAAATTAAGCACAACTGGTTAATCGGGCACCGCCCTTGCGGCGATAGCAGCGACTATTGGCTGGTTGTGCTTTTTTATTATTCAATCGATAGTAAGTCTGGAAAAACTAGTAAAATGGTTCGGCTTTTAGTGGAAGAAGCGTATAATAAATGTCATTGGAAAGATCGAGGAGGAGAAAAACATGAGTTGGTTGCAACTGATTTTCGATGTCATTATTGCGTTAAATGCTTTTCTAGCGATTGTGACCGTTTTTCGGCAGCATCGTGATATTTCTTCGACCTGGGCTTGGTTATTGGTATTAGTGCTATTGCCGATTGTGGGCTTTTTGTTTTACATATTTCTTGGTCGGGGAATGGGCCGCGAAAAGCTATTTAGCATCGAACATCAAGACCGGACAGGGATGGAAGAAATGATTGCCATGCAGCGCCATGACGATTTAGAGTTTGACACGCCCTTATCCGAGCAGATCACTGCCAATGCTAGCAGCATGGTGCGCCTTTTTGAAACAAATGATCACGCACCGCTGGCCAAGCGTAACCGTGTCGAGATTTTAACGGATGGCGAGCAAAAATTTGCGGCTTTATTTGCTGACATTCGTCAAGCTAAGGAAAGCATCCACATTGAGTACTATACAATTTACAGCGATAAAATCGGACAGCAATTACTTAAATTGCTGGAAAAAAAGGCTGCTCAAGGGGTTAAAGTGCGGGTGCTTTACGATGCATTTGGCTCCCATGGCACCACTAAAAAATGGTTTAGTCATTTAGAAGAATTAGGTGGTGAAGCAGCCACGTTCATCACATCGCATAGTTCGATTACGAAGACCCGATTAAATTATCACTGTCACCGTAAAATTGTCGTGATTGATGGTCGAATTGGCTATACCGGCGGGTTTAACGTAGGCGATCAATATTTAGGGCGCTTACCCAAATTTGGTTATTGGCGCGATACCCATTTGCGGATTGTGGGTAACGGCGTATTAGCTTTGCAAACTCATTTTGTCATGGATTGGAACATTTCGGTGCCCCAAGAACAGCATGTCAGTTATAGTCCGAAATATTTTCCGCGGGCAGCCCGGCTTAAAAATGCAACGACTGCTTTGCAAATCGTCACTTCCGGACCGACTTCTGATCGAGAACAGATTAAATCTGGTTACATTAAAATGATTTCAATGGCAAAAAAGAGCATCTGGTTGCAGTCACCCTATTTAGTGCCTGATGAAAGTGTATTGTCTGCTTTGATTATCGCCGCACAATCGGGAATTGATGTGCGCATCATGATTCCCCACATGCCGGATCATCCGTTTATTTACCGTGCGACACAGTATTACGCCAATTATTTATTTTCTGCTGGGGTTAAAATTTACATTTATGAAAATGGCTTTTTACATGCTAAAACGGCAATTATGGATGGCAAAATTTCCAGTGTGGGTTCCGCTAATCAAGATTTTCGCAGTTATAAATTAAATTTTGAAGTCAATGCTTTTATGTATGATAAAAAGATTGCGAAACAGTTGGAACGGATTTTTAAAGCAGACATGGCGCACTCTCGTTTGCTGACACAAGCTGAAATCGACCAACAACCTTACTGGTTAACTTTGAAACAACGCTTTTCGCGACTATTATCACCAATTTTATAGTGACACCGTTTGCAGCAATTTACTAGGCATGCTACCATAAATTTATTTAGTGGCATTATTTAATTCTGAGGTGAAAAATGTGACCGAATTTTATTTTATTCGTCACGGTGTGACAACCATGAATCAACAGCACCGCTTTTGCGGCAGTGGCATCGATATTCCGCTGGCGCCTGTGGGTGTAGCCGGTGCGAAACAGGCTGGCCAATATTTGCGGCAAGTTCATTTTACGCATGCATATACATCCCCACTTTGCCGAGCTAAGGTAACTTTAGAGACGGTTTTAGCAGAAAATAAACGGCCAACAGTTTCCACGACGATTTTACCCGAGTTGCGAGAAATTGATTTAGGTGATTGGGATGGTGATACATTAGCAGCCCACGAAAATGAACAGCAGTATCACTATTATTTCAAGCAACCGGAGCGCTACAATGCGGCAGTGATTCACGCTGAAAGTTATCAAGCATTGGAAAAACGGGGACGCCAAGCGTTACAACAAATATTTGTGGAAAATCCACAAGGCAATGTTTTAATCGCTAGTCATGGTGTTTTTCTAACCACTTTATTGCAACGCGTGTTAGGGATTCCTTTAAGTGACATTCGGCAGCATGGTATTTTAGCTAACACTAGTGTGACGCAGTTGAGCAGTTCAGATGGGCAGCATTTTTCACGGCAATTATGGAATGAAACGCGCTTTTTACACCATTCGACAACTTAACCTTGGAGGACAACCACATGATTAAAATCATTGCAATTGATATTGATAAAACGCTATTAACTTCAGCTAATCAGTTAGCACCGGCAACCATTGAAACCATTAAAGCTGCCCAGCAACAAGGTGTTAAAGTTGTGTTGTGTACTGGGCGACCAATGGCTGGTGTAGCCGGGTTTTTAAAACAATTAGGGTTAGCTGATTTGCAAGCTGAGTATGTGATCACCTTTAATGGGGCTTCTGTGGCCACTACTGCTGGGCAACTGATTAGTGAAACTGGATTGAACTATGATGATTACATTGACTTAGAGGCATTATCACGGCGCTTAGGTGTCTACTTTCAAATTGAAAACAATCAGCGCCTGTATACAGCCAACCGGGATTTAAGTAAATACACGATCTATGAAGCTAATTTAGTCTCCCTGCAGATTGCTTACCGTACGCCAGAAGAAATGCGCCAAGTGACCATGCCCAAAGCAATGCTGGTCGATGAACCAGAACGGTTGACTGCCGCATTAGCGCAAGAAGAAATCTTTCAGCCATTACAGCAACGGTTTAACTTTATGCACAGTGCCCCGTTTTTCTTAGAAGTAACGAAAAAGGGGGTTAATAAGGGTGCAGCATTAGCCATTTTGGCTAAGCATTTAGGCTTGACTGCAGAAAATGTCATGGCTATTGGTGATCAAGGTAATGATTTAAGCATGATTAAATACGCTGGAACCGGGGTAGCAATGGGAAATGCCATCACTGCCATCAAAGAAGCGGCGCAATATGTGACTGCCGACAATGATCATGATGGGGTAGCCAAAGCGATTGAAAAAAGTGTTCTAGTTAATCATTAAGCGTTAGGGTGTCGTTGATAACTGAATTATGAAAACAAGCGGCTGTGACAAAAGTAATCGTTTTGTCACAGCCGCTTGTTTAATGTTGTGATGTACAGCTGGTGTTTGGTACATATGGTTTTTCTGCTGCTTTTAATTTCAAACGTTGTACAATTGGTTGATAAGCTTGGTAGGCCGCTGTTGCTGGGTGCCAAATTTCTGGATGCCAAGGCTTACGAAAACCTGCGTAGTGAATTAAAACCGGGGAGCTGCGGGCCACCGTGTTTTGGTGCTCGACAGTGGGATCAAAATGTTGTTGTTGCCGCCAGAGTAATTTTGACTGTGCGTTGTATTTGGGGTGTAAGGGGAGCCAGCGATCCACCAAAATGGCGTTTAGTGCGTCTTGATCATGATAACGTAACTGAGTAGCGCGGACTTTGATGAACGCTTTGACTTGTTGCGAAATTCGGTGCTGGCGCCAAGCAGTTAAATCCATTAACATTAATCCGGAATTAAAATAGCGACGGTGATGGTAAGCAATTTGCATTTGATTTAGCCGATTTTCAACGTAGCCCGCATCTTCTACAGCACCGATTAATTTACCTTGCAACGGTGCTTGCCATAATGGACGTAAATCACCACGGCAGATCATATCGCTGTCTAAATAAAGCAGGCGTGTTTCTCGGCGTAAAATTTCTGGTAAATCAATTCGGTAATAGGCCGCTTGAATGATGCGCTGGTTGGTAGCGGCAGTCGCATAAGCTTTTGGATCAACACTTAAGAAGGTAATTTTTTGACAGTTAGCATATTGGTGTTCGATTGTTTTTAAATAGTGAAAATCCAATGTGGTTAATGCATCCGCGATAACGAAAAATTCGAATTCAACAGCAGGGTTTTGTTCTAAAATGGAAACATAAAGTGTCATTAATGGTGTGCAAAATTGATGATTAGTGGTTGAAGCAATTTTGATGCAAATTGGCATGACAATCACTCCTGTAACTAGTTTTAAATTGCGGACAACGTATCTAATTTGAATTAAAAGTTGCCAGCAGTGTGATTTTGCTTAGGCTGCTGGCAACTTTCAGTGGTGTTTTACATTAGATAAACAATTTCATACAAGAACGTTGCGAGTTCTTGATCGTTTAACGTGTTTAAAAAGCTGATGAATTGGATTTTACTATCTGCCGAGATGAATTTTTGCCAGATTAATTCTTTTAAATCGTAATCGATTTGAGCTCGACGTAATTTATCAAATAAGCGCTCAACTACTAGATCACGTTGTGGTGCAAGAGCCATGTGTTCAAAAGTCGCATCAAAGGCTGCACCAGCATTTTGGATGAAAATAATGCGCTGCTTGTGCGTGCTGGTGTTATTTTTGATGGTTGGTGCCGGATGTACCGTAAATGGGGTGACACCGATGAAATGTAATTGCAAAATCCGCCTTTTTGGAATGATTTGATTCGGATCCGTTACTTTGATTCTTAAGCGGCGCTTGTGCCAGTCCCAGGTAAAAGTTGTTACCGCGGTGCAGTTGGCTTGATGTTCATAAAGATGGTAAACATTATCAGCACCGGGATACAGTTTAATGGTCAACGTTTTTGGCAGTGGTGTTGGGTCGCTTAAAGGGTAGGGATTGAGCGGGACAATACCGCCAGCACGAACAAAAACTGGATAACGGTGATTATCACGGAAAACATTTAAAATCACATTACCTCGGTAGCGTAAGCCAGTGAAAAAATCGAACCAATAACCTTCAGGAAACCAAATGGTCACTTTTGATTGTTTTAGTCGCTGATTTTGAGGCTTTACAATCGGCGCGACCAGCATTTCAGAACCAAACATCGCTTGTTGGTTGAATTCATACGCAGTGGGTTCATCATGGTGGTAATACATCGGTCGTACTAACGGTTGTCCGAATTTATGCGTTTTAAAGTTAGCTGAGTCTAAATAGGGAATAAGTTCGTGACGTAATCTTAAAAATTCACGCATGATCGCTGCTGTTTCATGATTGTAATTCCAAGGCTCTTTACCACTGAACAAATTACCGCTAGAATGAAGGCGCATGATTGGACTGAACACACCGAACTGCAGCCACCTAAGTGCGAGTTCATCATCCCGTTGGCCGTGCATGTGGCCGCCGATATCGTGGCTCCACCAAGTGTAGCCTACGTTAGCTGCCGTTGCCGTGAAGTAAGGTTGGAAAGCTAAAGAGGCCCAACTAACGATGGTATCTCCAGAAAAGCCTACTGGATAGCGGTGACTACCTAAGCCTGCATAGCGGGACAAAATCAAGCCTTCTCCATGGCGTTGTTTGCTATCCTTAAAGTGATAATGGTTTAACAGCCAGAGGGGATCAACGCTATGGGTAGATAAATTAGTGCCTTGCTGCCAATCGATCCACCAAAAATCGACGCCGATTTTTTCTAAGGGGTGGTGCACGTCTTCAAAGTAGCTTTTGCGAAAGGCATCATCGTGTAAATTGAACAAAGCAGGTTCTTCAGCGGTAGTATCTAGGTTTAAGTGCTTGGCTACAGTGGGGTAAGGCGCTTCAAATGCACGAATACCATCTGCAGGATGGACGTTTAAAGTTACCTTTTTGCCCCGTTCGTGGAGCCATTTTAGTAAACGCTCAGGATGGGGGAAAAGCTTGTGGTTCCAAGTGTAACCGGTCCAACCACTACCAAAGCGACGGGGAATTTGGGTTAAATGCCAGTTAATGTCTAATACGGCCACTGAAAACGGAATGCCTGCTTGTTCAAAACGTTGAAATAATTTTTGGTATTCATCTTGTGTGTAGGCATGGTAGCGGCTCCACCAGTTGCCTAAAGCATAACGTGGTAGCAGTGGGGGGAATCCGGTTAATTGGTAGTAATCTTTAAGACAACTAAAATAGTCATGTCCATAGGCTAAATAATACCAATCAGCGCCAATTGCGGTTCTTGGGCGTAATAAATCATTTTCGATAATAAAGGATGCACTATCATCGATGGCAGCGTAACCGTTACGGCTCATCAGCCCTTCTTCCAAGGGTACGACACCATCTGCTTCGTCTAAAGTACGCACTGTCCCCTTTAGCGTGTTTACCGGTTGCCCAAAATTCCAGCGGTTGTCGTAAGAAGAATAGCCATATTTTGTGTCGATATAAAGTGATTCAGCAGTAAAAGGACCGCCTTTATAATAAAGGTGAAAGTAATCCGTTACGATTTCTAATTCGTGATGATTGCGTTGTCGATAAACTTTAAAGTCTGGTGTTCCCAAATTACGGTTTTGAACCATTTGGGTTAAGTGATCTTCAAAATGGTGATCTGTGCTGTATTCAAGACGAATCATTCGTTCAGTTAGAACGGTAAAGCGGTAATTTTGTCCGCTGATAATGTTACTGGCTTGGCCAGATTGTCGTTTAGTCACGATAAAATTCCTCCAGTCAGGCGAGATTGATTTTTTAACCATACTGGCATTTGGCTTTTCACGCAAGAAATATGCGCCTTAACAGGTGGTTAACAGTAATGATTATTTTGTGATGAAACGCATGAATAATGGCAATTTTTGTAAATTGTTTATTGAAATTTTGATTTGCGGGACAGTAGTTAAATAGCCTATAATATAGATGAAAGTGGATACAAAAATAGAAGGGTGGTTAGGATTATGTACGTACTTGGGGTCAGTCTTTTGTCACTGGCACGCTTTCAATTTGCCATGACGACTGTTTTTCATTTCTTCTTTGTACCGTTCTCAATCGGGATGGCATTACTTACTGCTATTATGGAGACTATTTATGTTGTTAAACATGAAGAAATTTATAAAAAAATGGCAAAGTTCTGGGGAAAGATTTTTCTGTTAAGCTTTGCTGTTGGGGTCGTTACTGGTATTATTCAAGAATTCCAGTTTGGGATGAACTGGTCTGATTATTCAAGGTTTATGGGGGATATTTTTGGCGCCCCACTAGCTATTGAAGCATTATTAGCATTCTTTTTGGAATCTGTCTTTATCGGGGTTTGGATGTTCACTTGGGATCGGTTCAAACCGGCTATCCATGCCTTATTCATTTGGCTGGTCACCATCGGATCCAGTGTTTCAGCGTTATGGATTTTAACCGCAAATAGTTTTATGCAAAACCCGGTGGCTTACCGGATTGCCAATGGCCGGGCTGAAATGTCCAGTTTTGCAGGTTTATTGAAGAATCCGCAATTGTGGGTTGAATTTCCGCACGTGATTTTTGGTGCTTTCACCACAGCTGCTTTTGCCTTAGCAGGTATGTCTGCTTGGCGGTTATTGAAGAAAAAGAATCGGGAGTTCTACCATAAATCCTTACGCGTTGGTTTATGGGTTGGTTTAGTCGGTGCAATTTTAACGGTTGGTGTGGGTGATTTACAGACTCAGATGATCGTTAAAGATCAGCCAATGAAATTTGCGGCTACTGAAGGGATTTATAAAGATACCGATAGTCCGGCACCTTGGACCGTGGTCGAAAAAATCGATCCGAAAACACATAAAACAACTTGGAAAGTGGAAGTTCCTAAGATGTTGAGCTTGTTAACTTACCACCGGACCACTGGCTCAGTTAAAGGGATGGAAACCATCAATAAAGAATTACAGGAAAAGTATGCGGATAAATTAGGAACGGATATGAATTACTATGTTCCGCCGCGCACTTTATTCTGGAGTTTCCGGATCATGGCTGGTAGTGGTGCTTTCTTCATCTTAGTCGCGGCATTAGGCTTATGGTTCAGCCGGGCAAAGAAGAATACCCTACAAAACAAACGTTGGTTATTGTACGTTTTAGGTTTATGCTTATGGCTACCATTCATTGCTAATACTTGTGGTTGGTTCATCACTGAGTTAGGCCGTTTCCCATGGATCGTTTACGGCTTGTTCACCATTGCAGATGCTGTTTCACCAAACGTCACTGCTGGGCAGCTTTGGATGTCGAATTCGTTGTACTTCTTAATCTTTACATTATTAGGTGCCACGATGATTTACTTCTCGCACCGGACGTTAGTTGCTGGGCCAGATGCTTTAGATCAATCGGATGGCTACGGCACCACTGTCGATCCATTATCAAAGGGGGCCTTCAGTCATGACTAATCTACAATTATTATGGTTCTTTCTGATTGGGTTATTATTTTCAGTTTTCTTCTTCTTAGAAGGATTTGATTACGGTGTTGGTATGTCTTTGCGCCTGATTGCCCATAATGAAGACGAACGTGGTCAGTTAATTCAAGCGATTGGGCCACATTGGGATGGTAATGAAGTTTGGCTAATTACAGCAGGTGGTGCCATGTTTGCTTCATTTCCATTCTGGTATGCCAGTCTCTTTTCTGGTTTTTATGTCGTTTTGTTCTTCATCTTGTTTGCACTGATTTTACGTGGTGTGTCTTTTGAATTTCGCTCCCATGCGATTTCAAAGGGTGGCAAACAACTCTGGGGTTGGGCGCTAACCATCGGTAGTTTGTGTGCACCATTTTTATTAGGCGTCATGTTTACTGATTTGGTTAAAGGGATGCCTTTAGATGCTAGCGGCAATATTAGTGGCAGCGTTGGCGATTTCATCAATTTATTTTCCATCGTCGGTGGTGTTGCGGTTACATTGCTTTGCTTATTACATGGCTTAAATTTGATTCGGCTTAAATTATCAGGTGCATTAAAACAACGTGCGCAAGCACTGGCTAAAGTTTTGTACCCGGTTTTATTCGTGGGATTAGTTGTTTTTGCTGGACTACTATTATGGGAAACAGATTTCTTTGTTAAGCGGCCAATTTCTAGTTGGACCATTTTGATATTGATTGTTTTATTCAGTGTCATTGCCACCTATGGCACTTATAAAGATAAAGACGTCCTTTCCTTTATCTTTAGTGGCTTAACTTTAATGGGAGTTGTAGCCTTATTGTTCAATGGCTTATTCCCACGGGTTATGGTTGGTAATAACGCTGCTAACAGTATTTTAATTAAAAACGCAACGTCAACAGAATACACGCTAGGTGTTATGACGATCGTTGCCGTGATTTTAGTCCCAATCGTTTTAGCTTATACAATTTGGAGTTACGTAATTTTCAATCGGCGGGTTCCCGCTAAAAAAGTGGTGAATGATAAATGATCGATAAGCGGTTATTACGCTTATCTGGAACTAAAAAAGTAATGTTAATGCTTGCAGGGCTGACGGTTCTGCAAGCTTTTATGATATTATGGAAGTTTGTCAAATGGTGTTGAAGGATAGTTTCTATCCTTTGGAGATCTC
>NZ_AYYI01000080.1:0-1288 GCF_001436505.1 Loigolactobacillus rennini DSM 20253
CCCTGGCCTGATTCAATCAGCTCCATCATTTCGTTTGTTTTTGCGGCATGATATTCATCGACAACTGCCATAAAAGGTTCAAAACCATCAACTGCTCCAGTCTCACGAGACAGCGGCATCACATAAGAGCCATCCTTTAAATTCTTGATCTGCTCACGCACTTTTTTAACATCGTTCTTTAATTCCGGCACTCGTGATACAAAATATTTTAATTGTTTGGCAACCATGTCAAACACAATGCTAGCTTGTTTTTTATCGTTGGCAGCCGTAAATATCTGGCGTCCCTCTCTAGGGTCACGATCAAACAAAAACGCATATAAAACTAGGCCAGCCACAATTAAGGACTTACCTTGTTTACGTGCCATTGAGATATAAGCCTTACGGAAACGTAAGCAGTCATTCTCGTCAAACCAGCCGCGCACCATTGATACGATAAACTTTTGAAATAGCCCCAGTTTATTAATGTTGCCTTTCGGATCAGGTAAAATCTCAATAAAGTTGATTACTTTTTTTGCTCGCTTCGGTTTATAGACAAACGGGAAGTTGTCATCCGATGTAATGCGCCGAATGTCTTTTAAGTGCCTAATACAAGCATTTTTCGTATCTTGGCAGGTAATAAATGTTCCCGACAAAACCATAACGCAGTATTTATAAGCGTCATCACGGTATTCATCAGGAACATTTAGTAACTTTTCATATTTTTTAGAAATTTTAACTTTAGTCATCGTCGTCAACACCAAATCTATCGTAAACGGACTGCTTCTGCTCGCTTTCAGTCGGAACCACCAATCGCATCCGACTATCAATCGTCATTCCTAGGTCACTGCAGATGGATCGCAATTCCTTTAATGTGTCCATATACGCCATAAAAGCACCAGTCTTGCGATTGCTTTCTGGATCAACTGCGCCATCAATGCCTTGCTCTTTACTCATATCTTTATAAAGGCGGTCATTCAAATCTACAATTTCGCAATATTTGCGAATCAATGAATAATCCAGGTCAGCGATTGGCAACTGTTCAAGCAGCGGTACTACACGCTGCCACTCTTTTTTTGCATTACGAGTCAATCCGCGCGGAACGTTATTAACCTCAATACTTTTAAATTGTTTTAGGCCATTCTCTTTTAATTCAGCCCGTTCTAAATCCGCTTTATTATGATGGCCCACTTTTGCAGCATTCAATTTTGGTTTTCTCCCTGGCAACAGCACCACCTCCTTAAAATCAGTGCCCTTAAAATTTTCCATTTCTAGAATTTGGTCACAGATAGGTCCGGCTCGTTTTTTCTGC
>NZ_AYYI01000080.1:1379-4335 GCF_001436505.1 Loigolactobacillus rennini DSM 20253
ATCGCTTAGACCAATCTTCCCTCAATTCAACTTTATGATGGACAATTAAATTTTTGTCATTCACAATCCCTTTTTTAAAGCATTCTTGGCAAAGATAATTATCACGTAATAATACTTGTTTTCGCAGTTTCTTCCATTCGTTCGAATGATAAAAGTTTGTAAATTGATTATTATTATTATTTCTTCGGACGAAATTGTTATAAACTTTTGTGTTTTGTCTTTGCAAATCTTTCAATTCGTTCTGCGAATAATTTTTATTTCCTAATCTCACTTTTGGTTGCTTAAACATAATTGATTCCTTTCAGCTTTAAGTTTACAACTAAACTCAATTAGCAATTAGACCTTAATGCATAACGATTTATACACTCAATGAATCTCAGATCTTTATTACATTAGAACCAAATACACTGGAAGCTAGTACTTTGCAACTAAAGTTTTTCAGCTTTCTGATACCATAGTTTTCTTAAAAAATCATAATCGACAATGTCTCTATCAGTAACTTGATATTTAATTCCTAAACGATTGACCCATCGCTGCAGCCGCCGTATCACACGGGGGATAGGCTCGCCGTAAACTCTATACCTCGGCCACATTTCGTGCAGTAAAGTATTGGCCAGTTGCTGGCCTGATCCTATATGGCCTAAGTACCGATCGCATTTTCCACACTCGTCGCAATACAACTCACCCTGTGTTAGTTTGGCATCATCTAAGTAATAACTTCCCAGATGACTTTTATATAAATATTGAGGCTTAAACTTTGTCATTGCCTTTGCACCTCGGTTTATTGTTTTGCTCTTTACTCTGACAATGCTTAGCCTGTCGTTTAAGGTCACGATCAATCTTGGCCAACAAATTGCGTTCTTGCCAACAAGCGACCGTGCCGTAGTCCGTTTGCCGCATGCTGGCACCGCCTTATTTAAATTTAGGTATAAAAAAGCGCCCTAATAAAGGACGCTTACTCATACAAACTTGCTTATATTAACAGTATACAATGCTGCTATGCCGAAAGTCTGCCGTTTCATTGCCGGATTTTTGCCGATTTATTGCCAGAATTATGCCGGATTATTGCCGGTCACGTAGACTACACAGTTAAGGTAATGTGCAATGGCTAGCAACGCTTTACCCTTACGCTCAGTATAGGTCGACGACGAAATGTCTAGCGCGTCCATGGCTGTCATATCCGGATGCTCTGTCTCTAGCCCCTGACAGTAGCGTACCCTTAAAAGCTGTTGATGCGATTGCTTGGGTAATGCCGCAATGGCGCGATCAATGTAGCTAACAAACTTACTACTCTTTTCTTGTCGTACCAAGCGCTCGACTGCATAAGGATCTCGCTCTGCTGTACTGGGAGACGATCCATCACCCCAGTGGCTCGTGATTTTAGGGTTTACTGGCATTTTGGCAAAATAAGCTTTTTCGCGATATTGCATTAAAAACTGTTCAGCGCTTAATTTAGTCTTGGCCTCATCAATTGGTAGTAGCTCCATGCACCACGCCGCCCTTTGTGTTATTATAAATTGTATTAGGTGTTTAGGGCGGCCAGCGATGGTGGCTTTTTTATTTACCTTAAATTAGCTAATCTGTTTACTTAAAGCAACGAATGACTTACTCGCTAGCTTTTAATTCTTTTTTAGGCTCAGTCAATAGCATTACCCTGCCACCTAATTTATTAGCTACAGCTTCTGCTGATTCATAATTGTCATAAACCTTAGCGCGCATCCAATTAGCAATTAAAACTACCCTTTTAGGCCCATTAATAAAAACACGATAATCATAAAACCACAAATTTCCCACTTTAACTACATACATATTTAAAACTCCCATCTTACTATTTGTATTTAATAATTAAATCTCTCCCACAAAAAGGACAAAACTTAAAACCCCGTTGTCCAATTTCGTCATTACTTACATTAATTGCTCCAGTTGCAACACCATTAGCAAATACTCGATGTTCTCTCTTACAATAGTCGCATCCTGTATTTACAGGTCCGTTTTGTGTAGTAGTCTGATCTCTAGCTTTTACATTTTGATTAACGTAACTCGGGCTCAAGTAGCTCATATAGTATGAGTTACGATTTTTAGCTTTAATCAGAAATTTATAAGAACCCATTGTGAGTGGGCTATCAGAACCTCTAGCTACATTACTGCAACCAATATAAATCATCACTCGATAAGCGTGATAATCCAGAACAACTTGTCCAAGTTTAAAGCGATTTTCATCAGGATCCTCAGATTGATATGCCATATCACAGCAACCTCCTTTTATAAAATTGAGAATAATACGTGCCGGCATCTAAGGATAAAAACGCTGCTGCAATAATTTTAAGTTCTTCAAGTTTAACAACAAATCTTTTGCCATAAGGATCAATCCCAGTTACCCACACAGTCGTTTCATCATCCCTTAATAACTCAGACGGGTCTTTAAGCTGGCAATATGGATATTCATTTTTCATTTAGTCTTCCTCTACATTTTCAATTTTTATCTGGGAATCAAATGTGTTATTTATCTCTTTCGTTTCTGACTTAATCTCGCTAATGATTTTTTGAACTTCGGACAGTGTTGATCTAATAGTCTTTAAAGCCAAATTAGCAGCTGCCTCATAACTATCCATATCAATACCACATATTACAGGTTCATGTTTAACCCAAGGGTACAATCGGGCCGGCATTTTAACGTTGAGTCTATAGGCAACTATAAAATCGGCAACTTCATTTTCATCCTCACTACGTTCGCGTTTAAGGCTGATTGTAACTTCCCAGCCTGCCCTTACGTATGCTTCTAAAACTGCTGTCTTTTTATATATATTTAATGCCTTATCCGTTATTTTCATTATTCTACCTCCGACATTAAGCAATAATACGGACATAATCAGACTTGATTTCTTCAGCTAATTTTTTGATAAAATATTCTTTGATTTTTTGAATGGCATCATTGCGCCAGTAGCCACCATCGCTC
>NZ_AYYI01000080.1:4345-5112 GCF_001436505.1 Loigolactobacillus rennini DSM 20253
CCCAGGATGCATTCTAAAAATGAATTTGCTTGCCGGTTGCTCCACCTCGGCAAAGGTGCGGTACGGCTGTAGTTCAACTGGATTGGGCACTCGGACCTCACCTTGACTGGCAATACCCGTTTTAACTGTTACAGCTTGTGAGACGCCATCATCATTCGCATTTTTAACATTTTCCTCGCGTAAATTACCCAGTACTTTCATCAGAATTTTGCGGTCAGGCGTGTTAACAAATTGTGCTTGCAGGATAATAAGCAGCTGTTCCGCTTCGATAAAGTCACCAAATGGAATCTCCGGCACGATGGCATCCGCTTGAAGCAAAACTTCGCGGTTATTGTATTTATCCAAACTATTAATCAATCTAACCCGATGGTCATTGACGACATGTAAAATCAATTTTGCATCCCGTCGCTCTTCATTTTTCTGGATATAATCAACCACGCCGGATAAAGTGTGCAAACCCAATGCTTCGCGAACACCTGTTTGAGGGTGTGATTGTTGTAAATAGCGCCCATCAACAACGCCATACTCTGCCCCTGTAGCACTTTTAACAATTTTTTTGCTGCCTAATTCAACTAAATATTGTAATGCTTCTTTTTCAATCATGGTGAATCCTCCTAATTATGTTTGCTTTGCAGGTCGACAATGTTATTCGCTTTCTGTTCGACCTCTTTAATTGGCTTACCCTTGTCATCTTTAAGCGTTGAATCTTCAGCGTCAAAGTAAGTCTGCCCTGGCACGCCTGACTTAAGCTCGTTTGCCTCCAGATA
>NZ_AYYI01000080.1:5122-8200 GCF_001436505.1 Loigolactobacillus rennini DSM 20253
TGTATTACGCCCCATCAGCACCGTGGCGCTAACCTCGTTATCAGGTACTAGCGTAGACTTGGCAGCAACGCTCACAGTGACTACGTTGCGCTCGTCATTAGGCATAAAAGTAGTTGTTAGTGTTATTTTGCGTTTCTTCTTTGGATCAGTATTGGGGTCCAGTATGTTTTCTGCCACCCGTTTTAGCTCTCGATTAAATTTCTCCTGCACACCGCCGCTAGCTAGTTCCGATAATTTAAGGTCTAACTGTTCGCTCATTTTTATCCCTCACTTTAAAATTGTGTTTATTGCACGGTAAAGCGCTTTGTCAAAAGGCGGAGCGTTCTTAAGCTCATTCTCACGCCGCTTAGCCTGCATCCGTCGTTTTTTCTTCTTGATTACTGATTTTTTCTTCTTTTTGCGTTTCACAAACTCGTACTCCTTTAATATCAGTTGCACATCTTTGCCAAAAATCAATTTTCTCTTCCAGTTCGTTAGCAATCTGGTTGTAGCAATCAACAATATATTCACACGCCCTAGTCATTACCTCAATGACACTAACGCCTTCAATTTCTTGATTTACATCATAGTGAAAGCACGTATTAAATTTTCCATCTATCCAATCTGGAGGAGTAATTTCGCCATTAAACCAGACTTCAGCATCATTATCAGTATTGCCATTGCACTCACATTGGAAAGTCCAGCCAACACTCATTGCTCGAACTAAAATATCAGACTGCCCTTCAGTGCTTTTGGGAACCACAAGTCTTTCTAATTTCATGTTTACCACTCCAATTTCCTGCCGCACATGGGGCAATGTTCAATTACCATGCTATCAATTTCACTATTCTTCTCGGTACTAAGCACTAAATGATTTTCTTCAATTGCAACACCAGTTAAGGCTGCTGCGCCGTCACCAGTAAGAATGGTCCCTAAAAGCAAACTATTCGGATGTTCGCTACAAAATTTGCATGCTTTATTACTCATTTTTATTCCTCCATCACTTTTTAATTAAGTCATCAAGTAAAAGAAACAACCAAGCAGTACTAGCTAACGCTAATCCAATAAAAACAAAACCAGTCGAAACCTTGATATCAACTAAATTAAAAAAACTCATTGCCATTAAGAAAATGGATAAAATGATCACAGAACAACTACTAATTAAGCAAACTTTAAATGCTTTTATCATTATTTCTCCTATAATTTCCGCCCGCACATAGGGCAAAACTTAATGTTTTGACTAACTGACTTTCCTACTTTAATCCAGCTAGATAGTTTGTTACCATAAATAATTCGTAACTCAGTATCTGGTGTTTGAATAATTGGGCGTCGTCTTTGACAATAAGAACATTGATCTTGCCCTTGAAATAAAGGTTCATATTTGCTAATTCGCTGAAGTACGTCATGGTATGATTTGCCTAAAGCTTTAATACTTGCAACCATTTTCTTTTGCTCTTCATCTGTCATCGTGGTTCCTCCGATTCTGCTGCATCTCGATAAGGAGTTAAAAATTGTCTATCAAAATCGGCTTCCTCCGCTTTTTGGTCAATATAAATTTTATTAATTACTTTTAAACAATATTCAACCGCATCACGCCAAACATCATTAACTAAAGACCAATCAGAAAATTTAAATACTTTATAATAATCGTTGTAATTCAAATTAAAATAATCACTTATCATTGCTGGTGCATCAACGACAATTGCGCTATAGTCCTCGTCATAATCGTGATTGCAATTAAATTTCCAACCCGTCTTAATTAAATACCAGAAGGCTTTCTGATAGTCAGTTTCAGTTGTTTTAAAAAGTCTAAACTCGTCAATGTATGATTCATTTTTCATATTCATTAGTTATCCTCTTATAATGTCATATGTTTTTTCAAAGATTTCTTTTTTAACCGGCCATTGCTCACCATCAATGCCTGTTATAATCCAATCGCCGATATTCGCATGCATTATACCTTCCAATGTTTTAATATCAAGCGCTGTTTCGGCTTGAAAAGCTGTAACTGGAATGGGCTTCTTAATGGCTTTAACTTCTTTCATACAACTCCTCCTATAGCTTTCTGCCACTGCGGCTAAAAGCTGGATAGCCTCTTGATTATGCCTCCAATCCACCAATGCTTGGCGCTGTGCTTGGTCTTGCTGAATGTGTGCAATTAAATCCATATCACTGCCTCCGTTGCTGTTCTGCTTGCTCCTTAAAAAAGTAAGCTGTGCCTTGTTGCATGATCTTTAATTTAACCAGCTCGTCATAAGTCAATCTGAGCGGCTTAATGTGGTACTTAGCAATAAAACTATTAATGCCGAGATTGTGTTGTTCTGCGTGATGTACTGGACATAACGCCATAAAGTGGTGCTGGCTGTGGTCAATCCGCCGGCGGTTGCTGCCCATACCCACAGTTTCCATGTGCGCAAACTGGGCACGCTTGCGACAAATGACACACTCACGATGCTTTAAGCACTGCATCTGGGTGGCGTAATCACTACTAACCGCATCCCAGGTTTTAGTCGTAAAAGGCACATCCCACTTAAAACAAAACGTCAGTAGCAGCTCAATGTACAACCGCGCCGTCGTCATGCTGCAATTACTCAGGCTAAAGTGCGTATTGATCTCGTTGTAGGTAATCATCGCAAAGTATTTAAACGTCTCCTCAACGACCTTGGGCAGGTCACCCTGCCAGTTGGCAATGTCGTTGACTAAAGCCCAGGCCTTTTTGCGCTGCTCTGGGGTAATCATGCGGTTATCCTCAATCTCTAGCTCTACGCTTGGTTGCTGCTCCCCGGTTAACTTGTCCACTTGATCAACGTCTAAGGCCTCGTCAAGGCTAATAACCAACTGCTTGCCCTTAACTGCTGCTAGACGACCGTTAACAATCACTATGACCACCTACTCCTCTGCCCAGTTGTACATTGGGATCTCAGGTGTATCAGGTGGCAGGTTAGACTGATACGGTGTTTCTTGGTCCATTTTTATTTTTAACCGGTCGTACTGTTTACGCAGTTTAGCTGGCGACAAAATGTTAGTCAGCCAAAACGGATCTGCCTGGCACCAATCAATCACTGCCTTAATCTGCTGTGGCTTACGCTGATCCCGCTC
>NZ_AYYI01000081.1 GCF_001436505.1 Loigolactobacillus rennini DSM 20253
GCCTGGCACCAATCAATCACTGCCTTAATCTGCTGTGGCTTACGCTGATCCCGCTCAATCATTAAGCGCACAGTGTCAGACCACTGCTGCAGGTTTGGCATTTTTGCTTCTGGATTGTTGTTTTTAATTTTATTAAAGAGATGGCTGGCCAATTGATATTCAGTGTCCTCGTCTTGGTAAACACGCTTGCGTCGTTTACGTAAAGGTTTATTTAACCTATCCTTACTCTTACCTAACCTATCCTTACCTAACCTAACCTGTGTCTCCGGTTTGGATACAGACTGGATACATTTTGTATACGACCCCTTCGAGTCCACGTCCAGCTGGGCTTTCTCGTCAGT
>NZ_AYYI01000082.1 GCF_001436505.1 Loigolactobacillus rennini DSM 20253
CTTACCGCCCAGAAAGCAGCTTAATAAAGTTGTCCAATTTTAAGGGTTCACTTCATGCCGGTGCTTTTTTATCTGTACTTGCAATTCATATTAGAAACGACTAATATGAAAAGGTAAGCGCATCCATTTAAAGAAGGTGGCCATATGATGGTAACGCAAGCCAAATTGATTCATGCTTTGAATAACAAAATCCGTTTGGCAATTTTGGAAAATTTACAAGCTGGACCCAAAAATGTGACGCAGCTGGTTAACGCAGTGGGTGCCAGTCAATCTAATGTGTCCCAGCATTTAGCTTGTTTGCGCGATTGTGGGTTAATCCAGCAAACACGCCAAGGTAAATTTTATTATTACAAATTAACTAATCATGAAATTATGACGTTACTGACGCAAATGTCGCGGGTAATTGATAGCTTGAACTGGCAAGAAGAAACAACGCAAGTCGCTTGCCCCAGCCACATGCCATAATGGAAAGGTCGTTTTATGGGAAAATTAATTTTATCGGGGGCGGCGGCTTATGTCTCCACTAGCATTGACAATTTGATTATTTTAGCCCTAGTTTTCAGCCGGGCAAAAACCCGGCAGGATAAACTGGCAGTTTACTTAGGTGATTTGGCTGGTACTAGCGTTTTGGTCGTCACTGCGCTGATTTTAGCGTTTATTTTACACTTTGTTCCTGATCAATGGTTGTTGGGCTTACTGGGCATTATCCCAATTGTAATGGGCGTGAAATTATTGATTGTCGGGGATGACGACGATGATGCGGTGGTCAATCAGACGTTAAAACAGCGTCGCAGTCTATTTGTCAGTATGGCCTTAATCACCATAGCATCGTGTGGTGCGGATAATATTGGCATTTATGTGCCGTATTTTGTGACACTGACACCAGGCGCAGTAGTCGTCGTATTGTTAACTTTTTTTGTGATGCTAACGTTATTTTGCTTAACGGGTTATTTACTAGTTAAACTGCCAGTGGTGGCCCGGTTTTTAGATCAGTACGGCCGCTGGTTAACTGCAGCAGTTTACATTTTATTAGGACTTTACATCATGTACGAAAGTGGCACTTGGACCCATTTAGTAGCTTGGTTTTAAGAATGAAGGAGGACGACCATGCAAGACGAAAGCGACTATTTAATGCGGCAGATTAAAGCTTTTGCGGAAGGCTTAGGCTATTTGCTGAGCAAACGTAAGAACGATACTGACACCGAAATTGTCTTTCATATGGATGAGCCGTTATTACCGCACCAAACAGAATTGCAAAAATTAATTAGTGCTAAGCAGTATTCGGAAGCCGCCACGCGCTTGTTAAAATTGCGCTACGCGATGCCTGAAATCACCTTTTTAAAGTTAGGCGCTTGGTTTTACGATACTTTAAACCGACGAAGCACGGCTGATTTAAATCAACATGGCTATTCACGCCAAGCGATTGTGGCAGGTTTAAAACAGTTACAACGACTGCAAGCAGAACAACAAGCCCTGGAAAAAGGCGATTGAGCTTTACTTTTTTATAAACAATCTTTCAAGTTAATGGGACGGTTTCGTCACAATTTATTCACATCTGGTGCGTATAGTAAACAGCATAGAGATAAGGACCCCACCTAATCCCTAACCCAAAAGTGATTTCTATTATCCCTCTAGTAATGGAAATCTCCCCCTTAACTCCTTTTCCAGCGTAAATCCATACGCTGGTTTTTTGATGCGTATTTTTTTAAATTAAGTACAAGTTCTGGTTTAAAGTAATGAAATGATTGAAAAAAGTTAAAAAAGCGCAAACTTCGTAAAAAAGTCACCTAAAATGACGAAAAAAAGGTAAACTAGAGGTAAAGCAAATGATAAAGGTAGGTTAGGGAGAGCAATGGATCAACGCACACGACGCGAGATGAATAGAAATAAAAAACACAAACATTTAGGTTTGAAAATCACTTTAATTATTGTCGCACTGCTAATTATCGGTGTTGGTGGTGTTTTTGGGATGATGTGGCACCAAACCCGGTCCACATTTAACAAGATTTATGACACGGACGGAACTGCTCACAATACGGCGATTAAAAAGAAAAAGCCGTTTTCAATTTTGTTACTGGGTGCTGATACCGGTGCAGACGGCCGGATTAGTCGCGGGAATTCTGACACGATTATGGTCGTTACATTGAACCCGAATACTAAAAAGACAGTGATTTACAGCATCGCTCGGGACACCTTAGCAGAAATGGTGGGGACAAAATCCTTAAACGTGCAAAAATTAAATGCTGCTTATAATATTGGCGAATCAAAAATGGCAAAAGCCAGCGTCAGTAAATTACTGAACGTACCAATTAATTATTATGCCGCAATTAACATGGGCGGCTTGGAGAAAATTGTCAATGCGGTTGGTGGTGTGACAGTGAATGCCTCAATGGACGTCACCTTTGATGGCATCACGATTCCGAAAGGTAAACACCACTTAAACGGTAAACAAGCACTGGCGTATTCTCGGATGCGTTACCAAGACCCACGGGGTGACTACGGCCGCCAATTACGGCAACAAGAAGTCATGATGGCAGTGGTTAAAAAATTAGCAACGCCAAGTGGCATCACCAAATACGGCGACATGATGGAATCGCTGGAACCTTATTTGCGGACAGACATTACCTTAAATGACGCCGTAAAATTGGCCACTAACTACCGTAGCAATATGGATAATGTGTCGTCAAAACAACTGAAAGAAAAATCGGCGACGATTAATGGTAGCTCTTACCAAGTACCATCGACCAAAATTCTACAACATACGTCAAATGAATTGCGCCAGCAGCTAGGTTTATCTAAAGAAAAACTAGATAACCAAAATACCCGACTAAACGCCTTAAACGAAGCCTTCTTCAACGACGAAAACAGTCAAAACTACGACACAAACGGCGCAGTAACCCAGTATTACACCAATAATACGTATTAAAAAAAGAGTGCAACAGAAGCCGGTTAACTGTTGAGCATTAGTCTAGCCTAGTTGGTGATTCGCGCAGCGGATTGCCAACTAGGCGTAACTAAGCGGAAACAGTTGGCTTCTGTTGCACGTTTACTGCAGCGGTGGTGACTGATTGCAGAAAGCGGGAGCTTCTGAGGACTAGCCTAAGCAGGCAAGTTATTTGCGAAGCAAATGTTTTGACTGCTGTAGCTAGACGGAAGAAGCTGCTTTCTGTTGCACGTTTACTGCCGCGGTGGTGGATAAAAAATTGATGAGCCGGTTAACTGTTGAGCATTAGCTCAGCTTAGCAGGAAATTTGCAAAGCAAATTGACGGCTAAGCGTGGCTACTATTCCACAATTAAGGAAGATTTTCGTACCGAAAATCTCTGATGTTTCAGACGTTGGCCATTCAGCTACGGCAAAAATCGCCGAGTTGAAACATGGCAAGCGGAAACAGTTGGCTTTTGTTGCACGTTTACTGCCGTGATGGTGACTGATTGCCGCAGCAGGCGCTATTTTCTTCTACTGCGCGACTTATTTCTTACGTAGATAACGGGCAAGCCATAATTGGCTTGCTCGTTTTTACTAGCTATTAATGCGCTACTGTAAGGCAAGCTTGCCACAATGCAATAAACAAGTCCGATAGCGGTAGTGGTTGTGCTAAAAGTGTAATGGTGGTATGTTGCTGTGTGCAAAAAGCCAGGCCGTTTGGGCAAGCGTGTAAACTGGTTTGAATTTTAGACAGGGGAAAAGTTTGTTGTTGCCGAGTTTTAGCATCGATGATGAGCAGTTGTTTGCCATCAAAATGCAATTCGGCAAAGTAAAAACTGTCGAGTCCAAACTGATCCGTGACTTGAATGATCCCTGCTTTTTTCATGTGATCGCCTCCACCTTGAACCTTAATTAATTCCAGCATAAGCTCTGGAACGCGTTCCAGTGCAAGTTTTATGCAAAAATTTAGTCCTAACAGGAGTCCAGCTTTTAATTGATGAATGCGTTATACTAGAATTAGCGAAATAATGGAGGCGGAAATGATGGTTCATGACGCAAAAGCATGCATTCAATTAGTGCCAATTTTTCAGTCTTTATCGACTAAAGAAAAAGCCGAAGTTGCAACTTTAGTTCGCCACCACCACTTTGCAGCTGGCGAAAGCCTTTTTACAGCTGGGGATGCGGTGACGTCTTTATTAATTGTTGCTCACGGCCAAGTTAAAATTACACAAATCGCGGCAAACGGTAAGGAACAATTACTTTATTTACTCAATCCAGGTGATTTTGATGGTGAAGCAGCACTATTTAAAGCGAGCACCCGGCAAAACTTTGGGACAGCGTTATCGGCAACGGATGTTTGCTTAATTCGCCGGGAAGACTTTCAAAAATTATTGCAGCGTTCGCCCCAATTAGCGCTAAACATTTTAAATGCATTTGGCCAACGATTAGCGAGTGTGACTGAACAAACGACGCGTACCACCACTGCTTCAATTGAAGAGCGCTTAGCCATGTATTTGTTGGAAACTGCTGGTAAAAATACAGCAGATTTTACACTACCCCTCAAGAAAAAAGATATTGCCAGTTATTTGGGAACAACGCCGGAAACCATCAGTCGCAAGTTCCGCGATTTTGCTGATGCGGGTTTAATTAAAAAATTAGCGGTCAATCGCTTTCAAATTTTAGATCCTGATCAGTTGGCGTTGATGGAATGACAATGTGCTTTAATTAAAAAATTAAGTTTTAAACGTATTGGTTTGTAATATTTGATGGTAGCAAACACTGTTAGTCTTAGTTGCAATAAATAAACAAGCCATTCTAACGTAGCGACAAAAAAGGACTGTGACAAAAGAAATTCTTTTGTTACAGTCCTTTTTGCTGACATAGGCTTATTTTGATTACTAAATAGCTACTCAGTATTATAGGGCATATAATTTTTGGTGTTATTAGCTAGTCGCGATCAGTGGCAAAAACATAAGCTTTAGAGTAGCCATCTCGCATGGCTTCTGCAATTCTACCAGCCTGTTGGGCGTCACCGATCATTCTGACATGGTTGAAATGTTGCTTAAATGGTTCACTTTGTTGAGCATTAGGGGTAACACCTAATGCAAGTACAACTGTATCTGCACTAAGCGTTTGTGACTGTTGATTAGTAGTGTCCATGACATCGATCTGGGAACCCCGAATACCAGTTAAGCGTTTATTGGTCATAATTTGTGGCTGATATTGTTTTAGACGCCCCATGAGATCCATTAAAATGGTTGGGTTAATGCCAATACCTAATTTGGCTTGCATTTCAACAATCGTTACCGGATGGTCTTCACTAGCAATTTTCTCTGCTGTTTCTAATCCAGTCATACCTGAACCAATTACGGCAACCTGACCGGATACTTGTGCTTTTCCGGCTAAGTAATCTTCTGCAGTAATGACGTGTTTTTGGTGAATGCCTGGCAGGTCAGGAACGATTGGCTGTGCCCCATTAGCGATAAAAACACCAGCAGGATGGTGCGCTTCAATTTTGGCAATAGTTGCTTGCTCATTCAAATGAAGTTCAATGTTGGATTCGGCTTTTACTTGGTTAATTAAATGTTGATTGAACAAGGTGATTTTGTCTTTTAGTAGTGGTTTATCAGCTAAATTTAATGTGCCTCCTAATTGAGGTTGTTGATCGTATAAAATAACCTTAAATTTGCGTCTTGCCAGCGTTTTAGCGGCTTCCATGCCACCAGGACCACCACCAATTACCGCAACGATTTGTTGTTTACCATCTGGTTTAAGCTTGGTGAATTCACGTTCACGCCCTAATCTTGGATTGACAGCGCAGATAATGTGTTTACCTGACTGTAGTGCGCCAAAGCAAAGTAAGCAGCCAATGCAAGGGGTGATTTGGTCACTTTGGCCAATTGCCGCTTTATGAGCCCAGTTAGGATCTGCTAGGGTGGCACGAGCAACGCCAATAAAATCACAAACATTTTCGGTGAGTAGTTGTTCAGCTACTTCGGGTGTCTTAATGTTATTTACAGCAATGACAGGGAGATTGATGTTTGCTTTGATCGTCTGTGCTAATTCTTTTTTCCAACCTTGTGCGTAGGAACCTGGTTCAACGATGGTTGGTGCACTTTCGTAAACACCGCTAGAAACATTAATCGCACTAACACCATATTTCTCTAGTGCTTTGGCAATTTTAACTGTATCAGTTAGCTGTAAGCCACCAGTGATAAATTCTTTTGCACTGAGGCGGACGCTGATAGGATAGTCGGTGCCGCACAATTGTTGAATGCCAGCGATAATTTCTTTTAGGATGCGTAGACGATTAGTGAAATTACCACCATATTGATCTTCGCGATGATTTGAATAAGGTGATAAGAATTGATTTAGCAAATAGCCATGAGCAGCATGTAATTCAACCCCATCAATACCTGCTGTTTTAGCAATGACTGCGCCCTTTATAAAAGCTTTGATAAGTTGTTGCACTTCTTCTGTTGTCAGTGCGTGGGGGACTTCTTTAACTGTTTTGTCGGCAATCGCTGATGGGGCAACAATTTGTCGTCCGCCAATTAGTTGTGATGTTGTTTCGCGACCAGGATGATGAAGTTGAACAAAAATTTTTGTGTCATATTTGTGAACGGCGTCTGCCAGTCGCTGTAACTGTGGAATTTGTTTGGGATCCGTCACTGCTAGTTGCTTATAAGTTGCCGCACCATACTGATCATCGATCCGGGTGACTTCTGTAATGATTAAGCCAACGCCACCGCGTGCGCGTTCAGTATAGTATTGGATGATATCATCGTTTGCTTCGCCGTTGGTTTCAGCCAAAGAAACGCCCATAGCTGGCATCACAATTTTATTTTTTAATGATAATTTACCAATTTTTCCTGGTTGAAAAAGCTTATTAAATGGTTGATTCATATTATTTCCTCCCTTAATGTGAAAACCATAACTTGTAATCGGTTACTAATTTCACATTAGCACAGAAAATTGGTAAAATTAAGGTACATTTTAGCTATAGTTTATTGCTGTAAACTGTGCAATTTGCCTAAATTGATCATTTGAAGGTGTTTTGATTATGAAAATTAGCGAAATTATGCACAAACTCGCACATCACTACATTTTGTCACAGATTCAAATTAAATCTGATACGATTATCGATTCGATTCAAATTTATACACCGCAACAAGGCACCTATGAGTTACACACTTTATATATTGGTCAAATTCAATCAGAAGCACCTTTAAAGTTGCTCAATTTAGCAGCTAATGGTGACTGGAATCAAGCAGTAGTCCGCTGTCCATGCGTTTCAAACACTAAGTCCGTTTTAGCTGATCAAGGATTAATTGCAGTGTTTAATACTGCAAATGGTTTTCTTGCGCAGGAAAGACAGCAAACTAATCAACTGGATACTATTTTACAATGGAGTTTAAACCATGATTACCAGACGGTCTTAAACGTTGCTGCTAAGCAATTGAATAATACATTGATGGTGATTGATCAAAATTACCGAGTACTCGCCTATTCCCGTACCTTTCCCTTTCCAGACCCATTATGGCAACGGAACATTGATCAAGGTTATGCCGAGTTAGATTTTATTCATGGCATTCAAAAAATAAGCCATCAAACGCCAACTTCATCTCAGAATAGCTATCGTTTTCCTTGCCCAAATTCAACTTATCAACGTTTAGTTGCACAATTATACTTTAAACAACAAGCTGTAGGGTACATTGTCATGTTTAATGATCAACAGGATTTTACGATATTACAAAAGCAATTATTACCTCAGATTGGCCAAATTATCAGTGATTTGTTGGGAAAAACTGCTATTTTTAAAGACCATCAAATCACTGTGAAGGGACAAGTGTTAGCGGATGTTCTGCGTGGCGTTAACCAAAAGGCGATTCGAGTAAATGCTAAAATTATCAATTATACATTACCGAAACGGATGCGCTTCCTTGCCATCAAGTCTTTTAATCCAGCACAAACAGTACGCCAACTACGCGAACTATTTCCTCAGGCATTAACCGTTTTTTATCAAAATCGATTAGTTGCGTTATTGCCACTTAATTTAAGCGCACCTGAGATAAATTGGCAACAAATTCAACAAAAGCTACAAAGCCAGCTAATTATTTCAGAGGCTTATACTGACTTTTTTGCTACGCCAAAACATTATCAGCTCATACAACGAATTGAAAAGTTAACGTCACAATTAGAAAAACAACAGCAGATTGTTTTTTGTCGTGATTATTATTTCACTTTGCTTTTAGCACAAGCTGAAAAATCTCAGGATTTGACTGTTTTAAGGGACCCTAACATTCAACACTTACACCAATACGATCAGCAAAATCAAACTGCGTTACTGTCAACTTTAGCTCAGTACATTGATTGTGGTGGTAACCAAACGAAAACCGCGCAAAAATTATTTATTCACCGTAATACATTATTAAATCGGTTGCGTAAGATCACTGCTTTGACAGGGTTAAATTTAAAGGAAAGTCAGCACTGGTTTCAATTATTATGTGGGTTGAAATTACAACAATATTTGAAGTATTCGGGCGGTTAAAAATAAAGCAACATACAATTCGACATCATTGCCGAATTTGTATGTTGCTTTTTAATGTTTAATTAATGAAAAAAACTTATTTATCCGTTGTGTTAATTACTAAGTGCTCATTAACAAAAGCATTTAAGCCGAGATCACTTAATTCACGGCCGTAGCCAGAGTTTTTAACCCCGCCAAAAGGTAATTCTGGCAAGGATAACCAGCCGGAGTTGATAAATGACATGCCGGTTTCAATTTGTTCAGCCACCCGGTTAGCGTGTTCTGGATCTGCGGAGAAGACAGAACCACCTAAACCGTAGCTGGAATCGTTGGCTAAAGCAATGGCTTCTTCTTCAGAGTTTACTTTGTAAACCGCAGCGACTGGGCCAAATAATTCTTGGTTATAAATCGGGTTGTCTTTGGTAATGTTAGTTAAAATTGTTGGCGGGAAGAATTGGCCTGGTAAATCAATGGGTTCATTACCGTAATAAACTTTTGCACCGCCATCAATTGCAGCTTGGACTTGTTTAGTCAATTTTTCTTTGGCATTTTTCGTGCATAATGGGGCTAAAGTGGTTTCTTTGGCTAATGGATCACCTGGTTTAACTGCTGCAAAGCCAGCTTTCAAATGTTCCAAGAAGTCATCGTAATGATCTGCCATCACAATGAAACGTTTGGAAGATGTGCAGACTTGACCAGCATTATACAAGCGTGCTTGTGGCGCGACTTTGTGAACCAGATCAAAGTCAGCATCGTCTAAAATGATGAAGGCATCATTACCGCCAAGTTCCATTGAAGACTTCTTCAAGTTTTCTCCAGCCGCTTTAGCGACAGAGCTACCACCACGTTCCGAGCCGGTTAACGCGACACCAGTTACCCGTGGATCCGCGATTGCTTTAGAAACTTGATCATAGTTAACAAATAAGTTCTTGAAACTGCCTTTAGGTGCGCCTGCTTTTTGAACTAATTTATCAAAGGCGTCTGCAGAGCCTGGAATGTTGGACGCATGTTTTAAAATCATTGGGTTGCCCACCATAAAGTTAGGCGCGAAAACCCGGACAATTTGGTACAGCGGGAAATTCCAAGGCTCAACGGCAAAGATGACACCTGTAGCTTGTTTGGCATAATAAGCTTTGCCAGCATCGGTTTTTAATGGAACTGGTTTTAATAAATCAGCACCGTGGTCGGCGTAGTAATCAACAATGTTAGCACATAGATCGACTTCGCCTTCCGCTTCGGTTAATAATTTGCCCATTTCTTTAGTCATGATTGTGGCTAGTTCAGTTTTTTGCTCCCGAAGTAAGACAGCCACTTTTTTCAAGTAAGGCGCCCGGGAAGCAGGATCATCATTGCGCCAAGTCTTATATAATTGGTGTGCGTCAGATAATGCTGCTTCTAAATCGGCATCTGTCGCGTCAGGATAGGTTTTCAATAATTCATTCGTGTAAGGATTAATTGATTGGTATGCCATAGTTATCCTTCCTTTCATTTAGTTTCGATTATAGTAGCTAATGAAAGCGAATTCAATCTTTCTGCTTAATTTTTTGGTAAGTGCGTTTCGCTTAACAGCGAAATGCCGCGAATTGACGCCACTTAGCAAATGCGTTAATGTCAGGAGTAACTTAGGCTGATCAGGAGGAGTGAGAGCATGAAAATTTCCCACGTTGCACTTTACGTCAATGATTTAGAACAGATGCGGGCCTTTTATGAAACTTATTTTAATGCGCAGGTTAACCAAAAATATCACAATCCACAAACTGGCTTAATAACTTATTTTTTAACGTTTGCGGATCAAACGCGACTTGAATTGATGCAGCGACCGGATGTGATGCAACATCCACACAAATTAGTACAAGGGTACACCCACGTTGCGTTTAGTTTGGGCGATTCCGCCCTAGTGGACCAACTAACAAGTAAATTAGCCGCCGCTGACTACAAAATTGCTAATGGCCCGCGGACAACTGGTGATGGCTACTATGAAAGTGTGGTTTTAGACCCAGAAGGTAATCAGATCGAGTTAACCATTTAGTTGGGAAGGTTGGATGTCAGTTTGGTTAACTGTTTGGCAGCCTAATTGGTATTAACATTTATTTTTTAATGGAATGGTCATCAAAAAAGTCCCCATGATGCTGGCTTTGGCTAGCATGGTGGGGACGTTTTGCTTCACGTGAAACATAAAATGTTCTACTTTGGTGGAACATCATTAAGGATAGGGATAATATCAATCATTACTTCAATGATTACAGTAAACAATTATTAATAGTGCGTAAAAAATAAATTACACAGTTATTTTTTACTATCGGGTAATTTAAGTTCAGAATTTTTCGTTTTTAGTGGACTTCATTTAATGAAGCGGTGCATTTTTAGCCAACATGTCAATTTTATCAAAGAAAGCATCCGCATGGACATTCGTTACAAAAGTTAATGGGCGTCCATTGGTGTTGATTTCAGTTCGTCCTGCAGCTGGGCCAGTGGCAATAACGGTACTGTTAACTTGCGTAGTGTCTACTAGCTCTGGATAATGGCTGACTAATGTGGTGAGAACATCCCAAAGGTAGTAAGTTGAATTGGCTTCAAATGAGTGGACTAAAGAATAGCCTTGTCCGATTAAGTCTAGCGCAGGGTAACGCCGCTGTTTTGCCCAACGTTGGCGCAAAGCTTGGGTTAACGGAACTTGGTTAGTGCTATCAAGTCCGACCATAACAATTGGTAAATCAGAATCCCAAACCGTTTTAACTGCAGCAGGATCCCAGTAAGCATTCCATTCTACAGTACCATCTTGTCCAGGTTCTGCCACATTTCCTTGGCTGTTTAATGTTCCGCCCATCCAGTACAAGGTTTGGATCTGATTGACAATAGTTGGCTCAACAGTTAAAGCACGAGCTAGATCTGTTAGTGGCCCTGTCATGACTAAAGTAACTTTACTATCTACTTGTTTTATTTTTTCAATCATATCTAAGTGCGCTGGTTGTTTTGCAATGGGAATAGTGGGTTTACCTGCTTCATTTAAAATTGGAAAATCATCAAATGAAAAAGCGCTTAATCGCCATTCTTTAGGAAATTGATGTACTGGCCGTGAGTCAGATTTAGCTACAGCGGTCGGTTGGCGGTTGGCGGTACCAAAACGGGAAATGATTTTGCGGGAAGCAGATACGGCAGGATCGATGTAACCATCAGCATCAATCACACTAACACCGATGAGCTTAACTTCTGGCATTTGCAGTAATAATAAAAGAGAAACCAAATCATCCACATTACCATCATGATTAAAATAAACACTTTGCATAAAGCTGGCCTCCAGTTATTTTTATATTAGTGTAAGCAAATTAAAAGCATTATTCAAGCCCCCATTGCCACATACAAGAAATCCCCGCTTGCCAATTTTAAATTGACAAGCGGGGATAATGACAGCATTTTAATTTTGACCAACTGCTATCCGGTGTTGTTGCACTAAGTTTTGGCAAATTTGCGTTAGCTTTTGAATGGTGGCTTTAATGTCAGTTTCGGCAGTATTCGGGTTAATAATGCATAACCGCAACACTTTATGCCCATTAAGTTCAGTGGTGTAAACACCTGCAAAGCCCGTGGCCAGCATTTTTTGGGAAATTTGTTGGTTAAGTTCGTCCTGCTGCGCTTCAGATAAATTTTGCGGGGCGTAGCGGAAGGTGATCATCGCCAGCTGAGCTGGTGACGTAATTTCCACTTGTGGTACGTTGCGTAATACTTTTTCTGCATACTGGGTCATTTCAACGCCGTGATCGATAGTCGCGCCGATTTTATCGCTGCCTAAGACTTGTAAGGTGAGCCATAATTTAAGCGCGCGAGCTGGGCGGGTTAATTCAATGCTCATGTCGGCGGGATTAAAGTGCGCGTGTTTACTTTCCAAATCTTTTAAATATTCGGGGTGGGCGTAGTAACTATTTAGCAAGTCTGCTTTATCTTTTACTAGCACCATACTAGAAGAATAGGTTTGAAAAAGCCACTTATGGCCGTCCCAGCTGACACTATCCGCAGCTGCAATCCCATCGAGGACGTGCCGGTAACGTTGCGACAGTAAAATTGAAGCACCAAACGCGCCGTCAACGTGCAACCACATGTTAAAGTTGCGGCAGATGGCGGTGATGTCCTTCAACGGATCAATGCTACCGGTGTTAGTGGTACCGGCAGTGGCAATGACTAGAAATGGGATGGCGCCATTAGCTTTGTCCTGCATGATGGTTTTCTTCAGTGCATTAACGTCTAATCTGAAATCAGCGTCAACCGGAATTTTACGAATTTGCCGATCGCTGAGCCCAATGACGTGTAAATCTTTAATCACCGAACTGTGGGTTTGGTTTGAAATGTACGCTGTGCCTAAATGTTGATTTTCTGGCGTCAGTATTTTATGCCGCGCGGCAACCAAAGCGGTTAATGTCGCCATGGAGCCACCGGAAACGAAGACACCACTGGCTTTTGGGCCATAACCGACTTTGTCACAGAACCAGCGGACTAGTTTTTGCTCAATTTCCACCGCCGTTGGGCTAACGGTCCATTCTGCAGCGTGGACATTGTAGGCGCTGGATAACACGTCGCCTAACCAAGAAACTAGCGATGATGGTCCCGGTACAAAGCCGAAATGCCGTGGGTGACGCATGTTATCACCGTAAGCATAAATATCGGTTAACATTTCTGAAACTGCAGTGGTTAATGGCCGCCCTTCACGGGGGATTGGCTTGGCCGCAATTTTTTGCCGAATGCTTGCGTCTGCAGGTTTGCGGACGGGTGCTGCTTTCAATTGCTCATCTTGAGTTAACATCTCATCGACGAACTGATTCAATACTTGTTTAATTTCTTCACGCGTTGGCGTTGCCAATTTAATCACCTCAGTTATATTTTTATCCTTGACAGTCACTGCTTTCCATACTAACTTAAAATTAGTTATTAGTGAAATTCATAATTTAGATAAAGTTATTAAAAAAATTAATAGGTGAGTTTATGGAAATTAGAAATGTTAAAGCATTTTTAGCTGTAGCGGCCAGTCATAGTTTTTCGCAAGCCGCTCAACAGCTTGGTTATTCGCAATCAGCGATTACAGTGCAGATACAAAATTTAGAAAGTGAATTAGGCGTGCGGCTGTTTGAACGGTTGAATAACCAAGTTTCATTGACGCAAGCTGGCAAAAATTTCATGTTTTATGCCCATGAATTGATTAACGTGGTCACCAGTGCCACAGCTGGTGCCAAAAAGGCCTCCCAGATTTCAGGAATTTTACGCATTGGTAGTGTGGAATCCATCACCACATCATTGCTGCCTGATATTTTACTGGCGTTTCATAAGCACTATCCAGCAGTGCAAACGGTGGTGTACACTACGGGCAAAGATTCTCTAACTGACATGTTGGTAAAAAATAACGTAGATTTATTTTTTACGTTAGACCGGCGCAAAACGGACCCGCAATTTAAAAATAAATTGTTACAAAAACAGCCGATTGTCTTCGTAGGACCACCGAATCAGCGTTTTACCGCAGCTAAATTAACGTTGGCGCAAATTGTCCAGTGGCCGTTTATTTTAACGGAAGCCGGGGAGAGCTACCGGTATGAGTTGGATCGATTGTTAGATGGGGAAGGGCTGCACATTCAGCCAATTTTAGAAATTGGTAATGCAGAAACCATCATACATTTAGTCAAGCGGGGCATGGGGTATTCATTTTTACCATTTTTTGCTGTAAAAAATGCGCTACAACACCAATCGATTCAACAATTACCGGTGATTTTTCCAGATTTACAAATTTGGGCCCAGTTAGTCTTACACAAAGATAAGTGGATTACACCAGAGATGGCGGCATTTATCGATTTAGTGCAAGGGTATTTAGAGCCAGCAACTTAATTATGAAAAGTATGTGTGCTACCAGGCGGCACACGTTTTAGAATAAGACCATAAAAAAGCACCAGCAGATTCTGCTGGTGCTTTTACTGTTATTTAGTTGTTACTACCCTTTAAATCTTCGATGGAGTTGATGTTCTTCATGTACTTCGGAACTGCCAACCCAATCCGGGCACCTTTCAGGTTTGTCCGTACCAAATCATACTGGCCTTTGTACTTCTTCGCAAAGGCAGCGTGGGTTGCTGGTAATTCAGCAGTGATGGTAGCGTCGACCTTCTTAGAAACGACGGCCTGCCACATCACGCCCACATCCAGTTGCTGGATGGTAGCGTCGTAACCTTTATCCTTTAAAAGCTGTCTGACCACTGCGTTTGCAGCGTATTCATAGTCATATGGCATGTAAGCTAAGCTAATCTTCTTACCATGACCATCTGGCACGCCAGCTAGGAGCTGGTTGACTTTCTTCGGATTATTTTTGACAAACTTCTTAGCGGCCTTCTTCGCGCTCATCCCATGATGAATGTTCATCATGACAGGTGCAGCTTCTTTCAAGGTCCAGTGGAAGTTTTGCAAGAATTTATAGGCACCAGGATTGTCTTTCTTCAAACCAAAGCGAGCGATCGTACTTTCATGTTCACCTTGGCCAAAGACATTTTTCGGATCCTTCAAAAATTTCAATGGATATTCATAAAACATCCAGTGCGGTTGATAAGCTGGAATGACAATTGGTTGTTTGTATTTTACAGCTTTATCTACGGTACTTAACATCGAGGCCGTTGAACTTGGCATTAACTGCCAGTTCTTGGCTTTCAATCCATAAACATCAATGGCTTTATCCGTTGAGTCCATAATGCCTGAAGAAGCATCCATCCCAGTGATGGTGTAGTTAATCTGCGGGCCTAAATCTTTATTCGGATTATAGGCGGCAGGTTTACTGCCACTACAACCTGCTAGTAGAAAAACAAAGCCTAGGATAGCAACGTTACTAAGCCAAAAGCGAAGCTTCCGTCTCAAAACATTACCTCCTTTAGTGATGCGCTTGTTTGTTAAATGCCTGCGTGATCCGGTCTAAGATGATTGCGACGATAACCACAGCGATACCAGCAGCAAAACCAGAGCCAGCATCGTTACGGCCAACGGCAAAGTAAACTTGTGTCCCTAAACCAAGAGCACCGATCATTGAGGCAATTACAACCATGGATAAGGCCAACATCATAGTCTGGTTAATCCCAGCCATAATGGTGGATTTTGCTAATGGTAATTGTAATTGCGTTAATTTTTGCCAACTAGTTGAGCCAAAAGAGTCCGCAGCTTCAATTAAGTCACCAGGTACTTGGCTAATGCCTAAGTTGGTCATCCGGACTGTTGGTGGCATGGCGAAGATGACTGATGCAAGAACACCAGGTACCATCCCAATACCGAAGAACGCAACAGCTGGAATTAAGTAAACAAAGGCCGGGAGCGTCTGCATAAAGTCTAGAATCGGTTTGATGATGACTTCAGCTGTTTTACTTTTCGCCATCCAAATCCCTAACGGAATTCCGATGATGATGGCGATTAGACTAGACGATAACACTAAGGTTAACGTTTGGGTCATATCCCGCCAGTAGCCTAAGTTCCAAATCAATAACATGCCTAAAAGTTCGAAAATGAGGAAGCCCCATTTTTTACCATCGCGTTTCACCCAATAACTCAGGGCTAAAACTAAAATAATAAACAGCCAAACAGGTAATAAGTCAAATACCCACTGAATAGCATTGACGATGGCTTGGAAGAAATTGGTAATGCCGTTAAAAAAGCCAGTAAATTGGGTTAACCAGTCAATTCCGGAGTTGATCCAATCGGCTAAAGGTAATTGTCCAATGTTCATTATTCAGTCACCTCTTCTCCTGCGATTGCCGCTAGTACTGAACCACGTAAAATGATACCTAATAAGTGGTTTTCGTCATCAAGGACGCAAAACGGAATCGGCGTTTTTGAAATTTCATTGATTAAATCGTTCACTGGTGTATCTGGATGCGTGCTTGGCACATCTGTTTTGAGGACAGAGCGTAAGTCACGGCTGCCTTTACGAATTAAATCAGCAACATCATCCGCATCGGCAAAACCGACGAAGTGATTTTCATCGTCCACAACATAAATGGAGGAAATATCGTTATCACGCATTCTGCGCAATGCCACCCGTGGGCCGGCTTTAGTGATGTTAACTGCATGTGCATGGTTCATCACCGTGCTAGCGGTTAAGACTTTCGTCCGGTCGACACCTTCGATAAACCGTTCAACGTAATCGTTGGCTGGGTGCGTCAAGATGGCTTCTGGTTCATCAATTTGATCCACGGTCCCATCGTGCATGATTAAAATCCGGCCACCAATTTTCAGGGCTTCGTTTAAATCATGGCTGATAAAGATAATGGTTCGGTGCATCTGTTCTTGAATTTTGAGCAATAGATCCTGCATATCTTTCCGGTACAACGGATCTAAGGCTGAAAAGGCTTCGTCCATCAACAGGATTTCGGCATCATTGGCTAAAGCACGTGCTAAGCCAACCCGCTGCTGCATCCCACCAGATAATTGGTCTGGATATTGTTGATCGTAGCCGTTTAAGCCAACTAAACGTAACGCTTTTTTGGCTTTTTCATTTCGCTTATCTAAGTCCATGCCTTTAAGCTCTAGACCGTAAGCAGCATTTTGCAAGACAGTTAGGTGTGGAAATAGTGCGAAATTCTGGAACACCATACTTAATTTTTCTTGCCGAACCTCACGTAATTGCTTCTTATCTAATTTCGTGATGTCTTGGCCATCCAAAAGGACTTGGCCGCTGGTTGGTTCGATCAACCGGTTAATCATCCGGATTAATGTGGATTTACCACTACCAGAAAGGCCCATGATGACAAAAATTTCGCCATCGTGGACGGAGAAGCTGGCATGGTTCACACCAACAGTCGCACCCGTCTTAGCTAAAATATCTTTTTTGCTAACGCCTTGCGCTAACAGCTTTTGCGCTTGTGCAGCTTGCTTACCGAAAATTTTGGTTAAGTCTTTGACTTCAACTCTTACTTTTGTCATGCGTTACCCCTTTCCATACTTAAAATACCCATGTTATCAGTATGACAATCCTGCAGCGCCACGTCAACTGCGCCTCAGAAAAGTCAAGTGTTTGATAAGATAAGCCGTATTTTTTCTTAACTCCTATTTTAACGGGAATTTTACCGTTAAAAATACTTCAAATGGCCTGTTCTCCCACTTGATTTCAAGTTGGCATTGTCTGTTTGCTGCACAAAACAGTTAAAGGCCAACCTGACTTAGCGTGGTAGGAAAACAAGGTTGCATTTATAAAAATAAAGCGGCAATGTGACCTCACCGCTTTATTATTCACCGATAGACCAGTTAGTCCTATTAAGACGATAACAACTATTCTATGTTAACGCAAAAGCACCCCGTTTGCCAAATTTTAGCTTCTGAATTGCCCGCATGGGGGGTTGATTAGCGTAGATCTTCAATGGAATTTATATTTTTCATATATTTAGGTACAGCTAGACCAATTTTAGCACCCGGTAAATTAATCCGAACTTCATCAAACTGACCTTGATACTTTTTGACAAAGGCGGCGTGGGTGGTTGGTAAGGAAGCCACCAGCGTCGCGTCAACTTTGCCAGCCGCGATGGCTTGCCACATCACGGAGACGTCAAGTTGTTGTGTGGTAACTTTATAACCTTTGTCAGTTAGCATCTGAGCGACCACAGAAGTGACTGCCACTTCATAGTCATATGGCGTATAAACCAATTTCACTTCTTGATTGTGACCTTCAGGCACATTTTTAAGTGTTTCTTGTGTGCGCTTAGGGTGGGTTTTGATGAATTGTTTGGCGGCTTTAGTTTGATCCACCCCAGCATTGATTTTCAGCATGGTGGCGTAGGATTCTTCCACTGTCCAATGGAAGTTCTTTAATAATTGGTAGGCACCGGGGTTGTCTTGTTTTAACCCTTTACGCGCAATTGTACTTTCGTGTTGTGTTTTACCAAAAACATGTTTTGGATCTTTCAACCACTTTAATGGATATTTTGCAAACATCCAGTGCGGTTGGTAGGCGGTAACCACGATAGGTTGTTTGTATTGAACGGCTTTGTCCAGTGCACCTACCATAGCAGCAGTTGAACTTGGCATTAATTGCCAGTTGTTGGCTTTTAAACCGTAAGCAGTTAAGGCTTGGGTTGCTTTATCCATTTCTCCAGCAGAAGCATCAATACCAGTGATCGTATAGTTTAATTGCGGACCCAAAGGTTTTTGGGGATCATAGGCTGCTGGTTGGCTGTTTTTACAACCAGTTAAAAGCAACATTAGGCCGATAACGGCTAGGCTGGAAAGCCATAATGAAAGTTTATGTTTCATATTTCCTCCTGACTAAATTGTTGCGCTGTAGAAAATTTGTTTACATAATAGCGTAACATAAAATTTGGCGAAATAATAATCTGGTGCAGGAGGTGACGGCGTTTTGCGTGCTTGGTTAGTTGGTTAATTAACGTCAACAGGGTGAATGTCAGGGTGCTTGAGTCTGGGGCGCGAAACCGCTATAATCTGATATATTAAGACTGGAAAAGGGGATTTGTTGATGCCACTACCAAAAAAAATTACGGTAACAAATCAATTGACGGCAAAAGACCGGGTCTATCAGCAATTACGTCTTTGGATTATCGACGGTACCTTAGCGCCTAAAGAAAAACTATCCGATCAAGCCATTGCGGCACTATTTGGCGTCAGCCGGACGCCAGTTCGAGAGGCGTTACAATTATTAGCCTCACAAGAATTTGTGGAAATGATTCCACGCAGTCTGACCCGGGTAACACCGGTTGCTAGTGATCAGCTGACTACGATTTACCGGCCGCTAGCCACTTTACAAGGCTTAGCAGCTGCGCTTGCTACGGAACACGTGACAAAACAAGCGCTAGACCAATTAACTGCATATAATCAACAATATCAACAAGCTCAGCACCAAAAACAGCCGCGCGCAGTATTAGCGGCAGACAGTGCTTTCCATGATTTAATTTTGAAATTGGCGGCTAATCCGTATGTTAGCGAGTTTTCCCAGCTGGTTAATGCGCATGCCCAGCGGATTGAAAATTTTTATTTAAATCGTTTAGATTTGCAACAACCGGCGGCGGTACAAGAGCACCAGGAAATTATCACCGCGATTGCGGCAGATGATGCGGCAGCTGCCCGGGAACGGACGGAACAAAATTGGCTCCGTGGCATGACGTTGTTACAACATTGCATTGCTGCTAACTAAGCTATGTGGTCAGGAATAAAAATAGGCGGTTCAAGACTAAGGTGATACCTAGTCATGAACCGCCTATTTGAGCATTAATGTTTTAATTAAGCCTGATCGGGATCGCTGCTGGCTAACTTAAGCAAATGCGGTTTGCCATAATAATAGCCTTGGCAAAAGTCAATACCGAGTTTTTCAACTAAAGCGTCATCAGCTTCGTCTTCAATGCCTTCTAAAATGAAACGCAGGTTGTGCCGGTCAGCCACATCACGCCAATAGGTGACCTTTTTTTGTAGTTCTGGATCTTGAAAAGAAATTTTAAAGTTTTGTAAGGCAAATTTGATTTCAGTGGCATAGGCCAACAGTGGTTTGATGTGATCTAAGTGATTTTCACCGGTTCCCACATCATCTAAACTGATTTCCATGCCCCGCTCTGAAAAGCGTTGCAATTTAGGGATGATTTGATCAGTGCCCCACTTTTCATCTCCAGGTTCTTCTGTGAGTTCAACTACCAATTTAAGTGGTCGCAGCTGCATTTGTGATTTGATGATGGCATCGTCAATTTGTGGATTCATCAACTGGGTCCGGTTTAAATTAACCGAAACGGAGCCAATTTTTAAAGAAAGTTGCTCAGTCGTCTTAACTAAAGTATCGGCAATGACAGCAGCTGGAATGTCAGAAAAGTGCTTCGGTGGTCGCCAGCCTTCTGTCGTGTGCTTTTTCATCAATAACTCGTAGCCGATCAGCGAGTTATTAGCTTTATCTAGTTGTGGTTGAATAAAATAACGATACATAGTTTGCTCACTTTCATGCACCAATGCAAGTGCTGTTGTTTATTGATCTCTAATGCCATTCTAAAGCAAACATAAACAAAAAGTAAACTTGTTAGCGGATATTCATTGGATAATTTGTGATAAAAATTGTAAATCATTAAAACAACTGGTTATTTTGTTGTATTTCGTACTATAATGAAGGGGTATTTGGTGTTACCAGTTTAATTAAATGGGGTTATTAAATTTGGTCATGCCACAAAGCATTTAAGTTTTGTTCGTTATGATAAAAATTAATTGAAGAAGGGGTGTCAAGGGTGAAAGTTATTATTATCGGTAGTACGCATGCTGGAACAACAGCGGCGTCACAAATTTTGCAAGACCATCCAGAAACTGATGTGACGGTTTATGAGCGTCACAACAATGTGTCTTTCTTATCTTGCGGAATTTCACTTTATTTGGGTGGTCAAGTTAAACGCTTGGAAGATATGTTTTTCTCCGACCCAGATGATTTACGGCAATTAGGGGCTAAACTGCGTTTACGCCATGATGTGTTAAAAGTGGACGCTAAAAATAAGACCATTACCTGTGAAAATTTGGAAACCAATGAAATTTTTACAGATACTTACGACAAATTGATTATGGCTACTGGTTCTTATGTGGTGGTCCCACCATTATTTGGAATCGATAACTCACGAGTTTTGTTGTGTAAAGATTATGCTCAAGCTAAGGCAATTTACGAAACTGCTAAAAATCATAAGCACGTGACGATTGTCGGTGGTGGCTATGTCGGTGTTGAACTGGCTGAAAGTTATGCTGAAACCGACCACGATGTCACGCTGATTCAAAGCCACGATCAATTGCTGAATAATTATGTTGACAAAAATATGTCGGACAAAGTGACTAAACTATTAAAAGAACACGGCGTTCACGTTTATTTGAACGAACGGGTTTCAGCATTTAGTGGCGACGACCAAGTAGTTGTTGAAACTAATAAAGGTAAGCACACTACTGATTTAGCAATTGTCAGCACTGGGTTTGTCGCGAACACAGATTTATTGCGCGGCCAAGTTGCTATGGATCGCCACGGTGGCATTATCATCAACGACTATACACAAACTTCAGATCCAGATATTTATGCAGCTGGGGATGCTTGCGTTGTGCACTACAACCCAACTGGTAAAACTGCCTACATTCCTTTAGCAACCAATGCGGTTCGGCAAGGTGTGTTAGCTGGGCGTAATATTTTTGGCAACGTACAAAAATATATGGGAACCCAGGCCACTTCTGCTATGGCGATCTTTGGTCGGACATTGGCGTCCAGTGGGTTGCCACTAAACCGGGCCTTAGCTGCTGGGTTTGATGCCGCTTCGGTAACATTCCATGATAATTACCGGCCAGCTTACATGCCATCAACGGCCATGCTAACCATTGATTTAGTTTATGATCGGAAAACGCGGCGGATTTTAGGGGCGCAACTGTTCAGTAAACATGAAGTGGCCCAGTCTGCTAATACCATTTCAGTTTGTATCCAAAATAAAAATACCATTGACGATTTAGCGTTTGTTGATATGCTCTTCCAGCCAAATTACGACCAGCCATTTAACTATTTAAACATGGTGGCACAAATGGCGGTAGCGCAAGAAAAAAAACGCGCTAACCAAGCTGTTAAAGAACCTAAGTGACTGCTTAATAACCGGATTTAGCTGTTTTGTTAAACAAAGCGGCTTACCAACTTGGTGCATTAACAAGCTTTAGTGAGTCGGATCAGTGTGTTTAAACCAGCTAAATGTGCGTGTTGAGTAAAGGATGATGAATTTGACGCAACAATCTTGGCTAATTCAACCCTTATTTACCGGTGTCTTTTTTGCACTAGGAATTATTTTGTTTTTCCAGTTGTTAGTAAGAAGGTGGATTCGTTTTTCTGCGGAAGAAGAGGAATCCTTTGATTTTTCTAGTGGCCGTTTGTTTTTAATCAGTGTCCTGTATTTTTCCGTTTTTGCGGTAATTTTAGAATATAGTGCCGCTCAGGTTCATCATGACGCGGCTTTCTTGAATTTTCGTCTATTGTTGTTATTTTTCGTCATCATTTTTCTTGGGTTGCGTCCCAGTTTAGTGATTATGCTGGCCAGTGATGTTGCTCATCTAACTTTTTTTGGTTGGCAATGGGCGACTTGGTACTACGTGGTCTTAATGGCAGTGTTGTACTTGCTAATCTGGGCAGCGATTTACTTGGTTCAGCGTTATCAATTATCGTCGTTATTGACCATGCTGGCATCTGATGTTTTGGCAATTGGGGTGTGGGTTGCTTTATATTTTGTCCAACTACAAGGTATGGGGCAGTTAACAGTTCATGATTTGGTGTTTAATCTGATTAGTTTTGTAGTGATGGCACTGATCCTGTTTTATGGCTTAATTTCATTGCATCAGGATAACGTCCAATTAAATGTCATTACACACCGCGCCACTGTTGACTCTTTAACTAAGCTGAAGAATTATTATACGTTTACTAAAGAGTACCAGCAAGCTTTTAACCAGGCCCGAGAAAATGGTACGCTTTTAACCGTGCTGGAATTAGATGTTGATCATTTTAAACGGATTAATGACGATTATGGTCATTTAGCTGGGAATAAAGTATTACGGCAAGTTGGCGCTACTTTGCAACGTTTGACCAGTGAAATCGATCAAGCAGAATGTTATCGTGCTGGGGGCGAAGAGTTTAATGTACTGTTGCCTGGTGTTTCGTTAGCAACTGCTCAAGAGTTTGCGGAGGAAATGCAAAAAACGATTGCCCAACTTGTAATCCATTATGAACAACAGACCATTACGCTGACAGTGTCAATTGGCATTGCCACTTTACGTGATTTCGATGAAACGACCACGCATTTGTTTGAGCGAGCGGACCGGATGCTCTATTTGTCCAAAGGGCATGGACGCAATTTAGTAACCACTGATGAAAATCATTAAAGTTAAGTAATCAAAAAGTCAAGCGCGCTTAATAGCGCGCTTGACTTTTTATTTTACTATTGATTAATCCTTTTCAGTTAAAAAGCCTTGTTGGTGTAAAATGCGCAATAAATCAGTTCGTTGCTGAGTTGCATGAAGTGCCCCTTGAATAATCTGGCTAAAATCGGTCTGACGCTGATTTGTGGACCGATTCTGATAGTAAGTCTGTAGTGTTTGTTGATAAGACTGTAAGGCATCGGAATAAGTATCAGGTTCTTGATAGCCATTTTCAAAATGGACTGCTGCTTCAGGTAAGCGTGGCTTGAGGTTATTTTGACTGTTAGGATAGCCAACCAAAATCCCAAAAACAGGCATGGTCAGTTTTGGTAGGTGCAATAATTCAATTAATGCACTGGTATCATTAAGTACGCTACCTAAAACTACCGTCCCTAATCCTAGACTTTCAGCAGCGACGATTAAGGTTTGTGCAGCTAAAGTGGCATCTTCGACACTAGCTAAAAAGCGGTCTGCTGAACCTAATAGACGCACGTCTGTGTCTGGTTGCGCCTTTTTTGCCAGTAGCGCATTGCGATGTTGATCAGCGACGACAATGAATAGGTGACCGTTACCACCAACAAACGGGCGGGTCGTTATTTTTGCAATTTTTGCTTTTAGTTTAGGGTCGGTAATGCTGACAAAACTGTACGCTTGTAAGAAAATACTAGTTGCAGCATGTTGTGCGGTGGTAATCAGCTGGGAAACAGTGGTAGCAGTGACTGGTTTTGAACTGAAATCCCGGTAAGAACGGTGCTGTTGCAATAAATCAATCGTATTCATCTGAAACTTCCTTTCTAACTGGAAAATAAGTTTAGCACTTTTATTCGACCTTATAGTAATGATTTGTCGTGCAAGTTTTGGTTGGAAAATACTGCTAATTTAAAATTAACATAGAAAGCCTGTTTTTGCAGTGTTGGAGTAAAGTTAAGCGCCACTTCAAGCGCGCTTGAAGTTGGCTGTGACGGATAATTAGTTCTTGAACGCTAATTTTGTTAAGTGGGCAGTTATTGTCTTGCAAATCATTTCTAATCCCTTTGGTCACATGCTATAATTAAGTTAATCCAGCGATGGAGAAAATTGAGCCGGTTTTCATTACAGCTTAGATTAGGCAAAGCAGCAGTGTAATAAAAAACTTAGCTGTACGCCGGGTGGTTCAAGTCCGAAGTTAACCCCGAAGCCTTTTAGGTTGAAAAAATAAAAAGGAAAAATGAGTGGCCCGTTGTGGGTCTTTTTTATTGCGCAATCATTGTCAAAACAAGCAATGACCAACATTTTTATTTAAAAGGCGGGTAATGCATGATGCATTGCCCGCCTTCATTAATGCAGTTAATCGCCATCGCCCATTTAAACGCGTTCCATGTGCCAGCTTCTTCCGTCTAGCTACAGCAGTCAAAACATTTGCTCCGCAAATAACTTGTCTGCCTAGGCTAGTACTCAGAAGCTACCCGGCATTAATGCAGTCAGTCGTTATCGCCTGCTTAAACGTGCTAGCTGAAGCAGCTTTTTCCGCTTAGCGCTATCAGCCAAAACATTTGCTTCGCAAATAACTTGTCTGCTTGTGCTAATGCTCAAAAGCTCCCGAGCTTCTAACAATTATTCACCATCGCCCATTTAAACGCGTTCCATGTGCCAGCTTCTTCCGTCTAGCTACAGCAGCCAAAACATTTGCTCCGCAAATAACTTGCCTGCCTAGGCTAGTACTCAGAAGCTACCCGGCACATGGAACGCTCTCTACTTTTTCTCCATCATTTGGCGGCGTCTTTTTATTCGTTTTACCCAGAAGCCGCCGTTAAAGGTTGTGGGTTCTAGTGATAGCATGAATGCGCGAGCGTCACAGGCCAGCACCATGTCGTAAATTAATTTTTCATCTTTACGGGGAACTAGCACTTCTAAAATCATGCGGGCGCCATCGCGGCCTGCCGCACTGAGCTCAGTGACACCAAAGCCTGCATCGCGTAATAATTTGACTAAGGGTTTACGGTCGGGAGTTTCTTGGCCTGGAGGAATGATGATTTGCACGATGACATAACCAATGGCTAGCCAACGATCCACCAGCATACCTAAGCCGATACCGACACCAAAGCCAAGGGCGTAAACCAATAGGTAAATGGGTTTGTCTAGGCTATTAAGGACATAATTTAATCCCAGTGTGTATAGACAGATTTCCACCATACCAAAAGCGGGTGCCACCCAGATTAAGCCTTTGTTTTGAAAAATAAGGCGTAAGGTATTGATGGTTAGGTACAAAACGTTAATCCCAAAGACCAAAAAAATAAACCCAAAATTAATTTTCATGCGCCTACTCACTTCCTAAAACTGTTTTGCTAGCTTTCATTCTAAACTGTCGCGTTTTGAAAAGGCAAATCATAGCCTTTTTATTAATCAAACTGGTGGTGACACTTTTTAATGATTGTCCTTGATTATTTTTTTACGGCAATGACGCTACTGCGACAAGGTTTCACTGCTGAGTTGCCTTTTATGACCGCGCTGTCTTTTTTTCGCGTCGGTACCGGTTTCGTTGTATAATGAAGATGTTGAAAGTCCACTATGTTTAATGGTGATAATCACCCAAGCAGAACTAAGGAGCGTGACGAGTTATGGTACAAAAAGCGTACATGATTGGTTCAGGCGTTGGTAATCTTGCAGCAGGGGTTTATTTAATTCGTGATGGTGGTTGGAATGGTGACCAAATTACCATGTATGGTTTAAATACACATGGTGCTAACGATGGTGCCCCAGTTGCCAATTACCTTGATGAATATGGTGTGCCACCATTGGGTAATACCCAAGGCTTTTTAGCTGAAGGTGGCCGGATGTTAAACGAAGAAACTTTTGAAAATTTATGGGACGTTTTACGCGAAGTACCTTCATTGGATAATCCAGGACAATCCGTCACTGATGATATTTTGAATTTTGATCACGCTCACCCAACCCATGACGTTGCTCGGTTGATGGATAAAGTCAACGGTATCCGCAATAAGGGTGATAAAAAAGACTACAATCACATGCAATTCAACAATCGGGACCGCTATTTGCTCAGCAAATTAATGCTGCTACCCGAATCTAAAGAAGCGGAATTAAATGACGTCAGCATCGCCCAGTGGTTTAAGTCCAGCCCCCACATGTTTACCACGAATTTCTGGTACATGTGGCAAACGACTTTTGCGTTTAAAAAGGAAAGTGCTGCCATGGAACTACGGCGTTATATGAACCGGATGATTCTAGAATTCAGTCGGATCAATACCTTAGCCGGGGTTACCCGGACGCCTTATAATCAGTACGAAAGCATCATTTTACCCATGCGGAAGTATTTAAGTGACCGGGGCATTCATTTTGTCACCAATTACAAAATTACAGCGTTTGATTTTAAAGATACACCGCTGCGCGACGAAATTATCGTTACTGGATTAAACTATGAAAATATTAAGACTAAAGAAACCGGTAAAATCCCGGTTAATCCGGATGATTTTGTTTTTGATACTAACGGTGCGATTACGGATAGCGCGTCCATTGGTGATTTTGATACGCCAATTAAAGAAAATATGGAATATGCCCCTAGTGCCCAGTTATGGAAACAAGCAACACAGCATTTTTATAATTTAGGCCATCCCGATAAATTCTTTAATGACCGTAAGCAAAGTGAGTGGATGAGTTTTACCATTACGGCTAAAAATCACTATTTGCTCAACCAAATTGCCCGGATCACACAGCAGCAGCCTGGTAATGCGCTGAACACTTGGGTGGATAGTAATAACTTATTGTCCATTGTGATTCACCACCAACCACATTTCCACGCGCAAAAAGAAAACGAAACCGTTTCTTGGGGTTACGCAATGTACCCACGGCGGCGTGGTGACTATGTTCAAAAACCATTTATTGAAATGACCGGTAAAGAAATTTTGCAGGAGCTGTTAGGCCATTTAGCTGAAGTCGATGATGCGCGGGATAATATCCGCAACCATACAGCTGAAATTATGGACAGCATTATCAATGTGATTCCAGTTTACATGCCATATGCTAGTGCGTTATTTAACCGGCGGGCAGTCGGCGATCGGCCAAAAGTTGTGCCAAAACATTCGCGTAACTTAGCGTTTATCAGTCAGTTTGCAGAAATGCCGTTTGACATGGTCTTCACTGAACAATATTCCTTCCGCTGTGCGCAAGTTGCCACTTACCATTTCTTAGGGATTCCGGATACGGAATTAACGCCAGTTCACCATTATGAAAAAGATCCAAAAGTGCTGGCACGGGCAACTAAGACTATGTTTAGATAATTTTTAATCACTGCAAGCTGTTAAAACTGCCAAATCATCATGATTTGGCAGTTTTTTGGTTAATTGCTTGACTTTTATAGTCAGTGTTTTAAAGTTAAGCGTGATGTAAGCGACACCAAATTGGGGTTATTGGAGGAGAATGTCGATGAAAATCAAGCAGGGGGCGTTGGCGCTTTTATTGTTGTTAGCACCGTTAAGTTTAAGCGCTTGCCGCACGTCGCAAACGACAAATCAGCAACAACAGCGTGCAACCACTAGTGCACAGCAGCACGCTAAAAAGCACCATGCCACTAAAAAGAAGGTGCACCATTTTGCCAACCACGCAACAACCGGCCACCAAACCACTAACAAGCATGGTCAAGCAATGCAAAATCGGCAGGCTAACCCGTTATGGTCTAAAACTAAAGACCAGCGCTTAGCCTATTTTATGCGCCATTGGGAAGCGTCAATGGATCAAGATTACCAGCGATATCAACCGGGGCAAGATGTTGACTTTTATGGTTTAAAAATACCCAGTCAGCTGCAAGATTATCAGGTCAATTTAAACCAGCAAAAATATCAGGCGGCCTGGTCAGAAAATGGCCGTGGCCAAGCGGATTATAATGTGGTGGCCGTATATTCTGACATTGATGCTGTTCAGCACCGGCCAGGCGCTTATATGTATTGGTTTGCTTTTAAGCAAGGACAGCCGGTAGTTTTAGTGACTGCGCAAACTAATGGTGATGTTGTTCATGATGGGATTAGTTTCAAAGTGACCGCTAATGAAAAGCTTAACCAAGGCTTCAAGCAAATTGTCGCTGGCAAAACGCCTGTGACTAAAGCGCAAGCAGACCAACAAACGCCAATTAGGTTGGAAGAAGCTGCACTGTTAGTGAAAAAATCAAAGATAACAACAGATGTCTTTCAACCTGAAGACATTGTTGAAAATGACAGTCAATCCACCGCTAATGGTGGCTATATTCTTAAAGTTCATGTTGGTGTAAAAGGTGAAAATGTGTTTACCTTAACACCGCAAGCTAACGGACAAGTCGGGATCTCCGCGGTATACGGAACACTAGAGGGTGGTTTTAAGCCATTGCCGAATCAATCAAATTATGGTGCGTCATCAGCCACCGTTTCGCGGTATTAATAAAAAAGTACAAGTGCTATCAGGCAGTTAGCTATGCTAAATACAAATAGCTACCTGATGATTGCCATCAAAAAGAGGTTGCAGCAAACGGATAACGTTTGTTGCAACCTCTTTGTATTATTTTACTGGTTCGGTTTTCTTTTCCAACAACAAAGCATGTTGACTGATAAGTTGGTAAAGTACAGCACGGATGGCAGCTTTTTGCGTGATTGCCGCAATGTTATCATCTGCTGTGAAAAGTGATTGACTATCAGGCTGGGTTAAACTCGCGAGCTCAGCATTAATTTGGTTAACAAACTGGTCATAGGCCTGTGACGCATCCAGTGTCTGTCGTGCTTGATTAATGCCGGTATGAATCGTTTCCAGCGGAAAAATAGTTTTAAATAAACTAACAATAATGATTTCCGCTAAATGTGCGCGGGTGTATTGTTTTTTCTTCGGACGCTTAATAATTTTACGCTTAACATAACTGTTAACCATGCTTTTGGTTAAAGGCTCAATCCCTAATGGATGCAAATAATGATCGGTTTCTGTAATTACTTGATCCATGTAAAGGTCAAATTCTGGCAATTGTTGCCACAATGGTAGGCGCAGTGTGACAAGCTGATCGAGCCACTGATTAAATTGGGTTTCTGACATCGCTTTTTCCTCCAATAATTTCTTATTTTATCGCGCTTATCTTGTACAAGCAAGGGCTTAATCTAGACTCTATGTCTAAACTATATTGACATTGAAAATTAAAATGCTAAACTAAAGCTAACCATTGATTGGAGGGCTGAAAATGACAACAGAGATGAAACACCGGTGGCTGGTGATTGAAATTTGGAATGCCATCACCCATGGTATTGGCTTTATTGCGAGCATCGTCATGTTTATTTTGCTTATTCGGCGCGGATTGAACATGCCTGGCGCCTTGCCAGCCCTAATGATTTATGGGGTATCATTGATGCTATTGTATTTAGCTTCGACATTGTATCATTGCTTGTCTTTAACGCCTGCCCGCCGGCTGTTTCAAATATTTGACCACTGCAACATTTATTTGTTAATTGCGGGAACTTATACACCGTATTGTTTATTGGCAATTCGTGGCCGCTTAGGCATCGGCTTGTGTGTGGCGGTGTGGCTATTAGCTGGTGCTGGGATGTTATTGCATTTGTTCAGTCGGAAACGACACCAAAAAATTGAGACCACCATTTATGTGGGATTAGGCTGGCTGTGCCTATTAGCGATGCGTCCGCTTTACTTGCATTTAGGCGCACTGGGCTTAGGGTTACTAGTTGCCGGCGGCATCACGTTTACGCTAGGCGCAATGGTCTACAGTTTTCCCAAGTCACCCTACTTACACTTGATCTGGCATTTTTTGGTGATGTTAGGAACGACATTAATGTTTTGTTCAATTTATTGGTTCGTTTAGGAGCAGGTTAAAGCAAGCTCAAACTTAAACCGATAATCAAACTTAAATTCGCGATCACGTGTGTTTTTAACGCACAATTAAATGTGGTCGCTTTTTCTTGTTTGTTGATAAATTGTTGCGTGATTTTAATGATCAACGGCAGTGATAAAAAGGATACTAGAATGACTGGTTTTAATACATCTAACAAAGCGCCGACTAATAAGGCAAAATAGCCACCATAAGCTAATATTTGGTATAAAATCAGGCTGTTTTGCCGTCCTAAGAACATGGGCAAGGTGTGGCGCTTATTTTTTATGTCTTCGGCATAATCACAAAGATTGTTAGCGAGCATAATGTTAGCAATGCTGGCAATTGGCGTTACGGTTACCAGCAGAAGCGCTCAAGGCTGACAAATTGATTTGGACAAACCAATTTGTGCTAAGTTGGTAAAAATGAAGCAATTGTTCGGGAAGGATGTTGATGTAGGCTGCAATAAAAGTGATGCCAAACCCCATAGTTAAACCGGAAAAAATTTCCCCTAATGGCAAGCGTGACAACGGTAAAGGACCAAAAGTATAAAAGATACCGATCCCAAAGCAGGCCATCCCAGCCAGCAAGATCAGCCAATCTGTCCGGAAAGTTAACCAAATACCTAATATTGCTGCAGTTGTCATCATGCTGATAATGGCCCAGCCAACATGCTGTGGATTTAAATGTGCCCGGCCAACAATGTTGACTTGGGACTGATACTTACTGTCTTTAGCATGAATAAAATCCATTAAGTTATTGAGCATGGTGGTTGCCATATCAAAAATTAACATGGCAATTAAAAAAATCACTGTATTCTTGCTGTTGAAATCACCAAAATAAGATTTGGCGAACAAAAGACCAATAAAAAATGGTAAGAGACTGGCTAATTTCGTTTTAAGTTCAACTAATTCAATTAATGTACGTAGTGACAAAATCATTACCCCAGTTTTAAAAGTTATCTTTAAATCATTGTGAAAAATTTCCCATTATTAATATAACATATTTGTTAATTTAATATTGTTAACACATAATGGCCGCTAACTAATAAACTGGTCATTTTTTGATGCTGGGATGGAAAGTGCTGGATGAATGCTTGACCTAGCGGGAATTTCAATATACCACAATTAATTGCCGAAGTAGATTTAAATGCATGTTGACAGGCAGTTGTTTTAAATAAATGCGGTTTAATCCAAAGTTAGTATTAAGCTAATAAAGAAAGCGCTTTATGTATTTCTATCGAATTAATGTTATACTAATTAAGTTAATTTGAGGGGGGATTATTTTGTCTAAGACGAATGCAAAGGCGTTTCGCTGGTGGAATATCGCATTAGTCGGTTTTACATCAGTGTGGGGATTAAACAATGTGATCAATAACTTCGCAAATCAAGGTTTGACAGTTATTGTCTCGTGGATTTTGATCATGGCATTGTATTTTGTGCCTTACACCTTAATGGTAGGTCAGCTAGGTTCAGCTTTCCAAAACTCTGGCGGTGGTGTGAGTTCCTGGGTTAAATATTTATCAACTAATAAATTAGCCTATTTTGCAGCTTGGACTTATTGGGTGGTACACGTACCTTACTTAGCGCAAAAACCGCAAATCATTATGGTCAGTTTAAGCTGGCTATTTAAAGGCAATGGGTCGTTTATTAATCAAACGTCACCTTTTGTGGTACAAGGTTTGAGTTTGGCAGATTGCAAGAAATAACTTGAACAAATTTAGTAACGCAGATTACGCAAAA
>NZ_AYYI01000083.1 GCF_001436505.1 Loigolactobacillus rennini DSM 20253
TCTAATTGTTCATGGGGGATTAACAACAATTTCCAATAACGTTTCAAGGCTTTAAATTCCCGGGAACTAGGGGCAAACTGTTTCATTATTCGCACGCGCGTCTGATTAAAGGCCCGATTCAGGGCATTAGTGAGGTGAAACTTATCAATGACGACAATCGCGTTGGGAAAGATAGTTTGCGTCAGTTGCGGATAAGTATAGTTCATGTCCGTGACAATGATTTTAACCTTTTCTCTAGCAGTTTGATCATAACGTTTAAAGTGTTTTTCTAGACGGTGAATCGTCCGAAATGGCAGCACATCAATCAACTGATGG
>NZ_AYYI01000011.1 GCF_001436505.1 Loigolactobacillus rennini DSM 20253
ATAGTAAAACCCCTAACGTTGGATTTAGTTGTCCAACGTTAGGGGTTCACTTTATGTTCTGCTAATTGTTCCTGCGTCATTGCAATTGTTTTTCTTTTAGCACGAATTAACTTTCCAATTTTAATTTTATTATTTTTCGTCACGTCTCACGCCCGCCTTATTAGTGTTCTAAAACGACAATACGGGTTTTTATGTGATTTAAAAACAAAATATATTAACAGTTTTTATACAAATATAGTAATAGTTATGCTATAATGACTTTGGATCGATCAGGAATTAGAGCTTATATAGACGCTGCAGCGGGCTTTATACCGATTTTAAATAAGTGTTTCAAAATTCATATTATTTTGTGAGTCACAACTAAATGACGTCAATTAGTTGTTCTATTTTCACTTAATTTAAAAAGTCGATCAAAAAGAAGTGCTTTAACCAAAAAATTATAAACGCTTTCTAAAATTGGGAGGCAATATTCTATGATGAAAATTGCAACTACAAGTCAAGCAAAGCTTTATTTTAAAACAAAACGACAACTCGTCGCTGCTGATAAAACGGACTTTACTGATGTTGCTGCTTTAGTCGTCGCTGCTAGCGATATTGATTTAATCAACAAAGTCGATCAAACAAAATTTGGCATTCCGATTTTTGTCATTACTAGTGATAGCAACCAGCTTTCTGGGCAATTAATGAAGAAAATTTATCACATTTTAGATCCAAATAACCACTACGATCATGCCCTATATAACCACGAAATTGAAGCTGCGGCAGCACAATACGAAAAAAAGGCACTGCCACCATTTTTTGGTTCTTTAAAATCTTATGTTAACCGTGGCAATCTGCAATTTGATTGTCCAGGTCACCAAGGTGGACAATATTTTAGAAAACATCCGGCTGGCCGTGCGTTCTATGATTTCATGGGCGAAAATGTCTTTCGTTCTGATATCTGTAACGCTGACGTTGCCCTAGGTGATTTATTGATTCATGAAGGTCCTGCTATGCAGGCAGAAAAAGAAGCTGCACGGATCTACAATGCAGATAAAACTTACTTTGTGATGAACGGATCCACAACTTCAAACAACATCGCCATCACTTCTGCCATTGCTCCTGGTGACTTAGTTCTTTTTGACCGTAATAATCATAAATCTGTTTACAACAGTGCTTTAGTGATGGACGGCGGTCGGCCAGTTTACATGGAAACTTCCCGCGACTCTTATGGCTTTATTGGCGGTATTTATGCCAAAGACTTTGATGAAGATTATCTCAGAGCAGAAGCTGCTAAAGTCGATCCAAAACGTGCCAAACAAAAACGGCCATTCAGATTAGCAGTAATCCAATTAGGCACTTATGATGGCACAATTTATAATGCCAAACAAGTCATTAAGAAAATTGGCCACTTATGTGACTACATTCTTTTTGATTCCGCGTGGGTAGGTTATGAACAATTCATTCCAATGATGAATGACTGCTCACCGCTAAAACTAGAACTAGGACCAGATGATCCAGGAATTTTAGTGGTACAGTCCGTCCACAAACAACAAGCTGGTTTTTCACAAGCATCCCAAATTCATAAAAAAGATAAGCACATTAAAGGACAAAAACGTTATATCGACCATAAGCGCTTTAATAATGCTTACCTGAAATTCTCCTCGACATCACCATTTTATCCGCTGTTTGCGTCATTAGATGTTAACGCCAAAATGCAAGAAGGTGCTGCAGGTGAAAAATTGTGGCACGACACTTTAGTAACCGGCGTCAATGCACGTAAAAATATCATTAAAAACTGTCATCTAATCAAACCATTTGTACCACCAATGGTCAATGGCAAAAAATGGGAAGACGTTCCAACAGAAGAAATTGTTAGCAACATCGATTATTGGCGGTTTGAAAAAGATGCTAAATGGCACGGATTTTCAGGTTATGAAAACAATCAATACTTTGTTGATCCAAACAAATTCATGTTAACAACGCCTGGGATCAATCCAAAAACCGATGATTATGAAGACTTTGGCATTCCAGCAACTATTTTAGCTAGCTATTTACGTGAACATGGCATTATTCCGGAAAAGAACGATTTAAACTCTATTTTATTCTTAATGACGCCAGCTGAAACTCCAACTAAAATGAACAATTTAGTTTCTCACCTGGTTAAATTTGAGCACTTAGTGGAGCAAGATCAGCCGCTAGAAGACGTTTTACCAAATCTCTACGCTGAAAATAAAGTGCGCTACCGCGGTTATACCATTCGGCAATTATGCCAAGAACTACATGATTTTTACAAAAACGCTGACACTAAAACTTATCAAAAGAAACTATTCAAACATGAATATCTTCCTGAAGTTGCCATGACACCTTATGATGCCAATGTTGCCCTTTTAAAAAATAATGTCGAGCTAGTCAAATTGGAGAATATTTTAGGTCGTGTTGCTGTTGAAGGCGCACTGCCATACCCTCCTGGTATTTTCTGTGTTGTCCCCGGTGAAAAATGGAATGAAAATGCACAAAAATACTTTACCATTTTAGAAGACGGTATCAATGAGTTCCCTGGTTTTGCTCCTGAAATTCAAGGTGTCTACTTCAAAGAAGAAGCTGGACACATTAATGCTTATGGCTACGTCTTAAAAGAAAATAAATAAGCATTTTTAACCATTATCAGATACACAATTCATTGATTGTTAAGGAACTGAGGTGAATTTTTACCTCAGTTTCCTTGCCTTTATTCAATTTATTCTATAATTAAGGAGCAAAATTATGGCACAAGAAAAGAAAAAAATGAGTGTGGTTCAATTAACCATCATTACAGCAATCAACATGATGGGCTCCGGTATCATCATGTTGCCTACAAATCTAGCTGAAGTTGGAACCATGTCGATCTTATCCTGGCTGGTAACAGCATTAGGCGCAATGGCTTTGGCCTATGCGTTTTCACGAGCGGGTATGTATACCTCAAAAGGTGGCGGTATGGGAGGTTACGCGGAATATTCCTTTGGAAAAGCAGGCGCCTTCCTTGCCAATTACACCTATGGTGCATCCTTAGTGATTGCCAATGCTGCAATTGCTATTTCGGCGGTCGGCTATGCTGCTGTTTTGTTTGGCGCTGATTTGAATCCATTGGAAGTTGCTTTATGGACCATTTTCACTTTATGGCTAGCGACGATTTTAAATTTTGGCGGTGCAAGAATAACAGGACGTATCAGTACTTTTACCGTTTGGGGCGTTATTATTCCCGTCATTGCCATTTCTATTTTAGGTTGGTTCTGGTTTAGTGGTACACGTTATATTAATGCATGGAACCCTTACCATTTCAGTTTCTTCAAAGGAATTGGTAAGTCCATTTCAATCACATTATGGGCATTTCTAGGTTTAGAATCCGCTTCTGCTAACATGGATTCAGTAGAAAATCCTAAAAAGAACGTTCCAATTGCTGTCTTAGGCGGTACAATTGGCGCAGCGATCATGTACATTTTATCGACTAACATTATGGCCGGTATCGTACCTAATCAAGCACTACTACATTCCAATGCACCCTTTGGATTAGCCTTTAGTACAATGTTTACCCCAGCTATTGGTAATATCGTCATGGCTTTAATGATTTTATCCTGCTTTGGCTCATTACTCGGTTGGCAATTTACCATCGCTGAAGTGTTTAGAAGCTCGGCACATGAAAAATACTTCCCTAAAATTTTTAGTAAAGTAATCGGTAATGGAACACCTTTAGTTGGCATGTTGATCATTACTGCCTGCCAATCACTGTTAGCACTAATGACGATTAGCCCATCACTTTCTAAACAATTTACAATTTTAGTAAATTTAGCCGTTGTCACTAATGTTATTCCTTACTTACTATCCATGGCTTCATTAAAAACAATGCAATTAGAGGAAAATGTGCCAAAAGCTAAACAACGGAAAACCAACTTGATCGCAACAATTGCTGCAATTTACAGTCTTTACGCACTTTACACTGCTGGCTCTGTTGCGTTAATGGGTGGTTCAATTGTTACTTTTGCTGGCTGGATCTTATACGGCTTTATTTCACATCGCTTTGATGCACGTAAAGCTTTGAACTAAAACGGTATACTTAAACCATTGTGATATTCTGACTATCACAATGGTTTTTGTTACCATGTTAGCTTAATAAAGGCTTAGGCAACGCTATTTAGTATTACAAACGACATTTAACTAGACACACAAAAACACCGTGACGCAGAAACGCCACGGTGTTTTACCTTACATTACTGAATAATTTTACGAATTAACTGAACCGGTTGTGCCTGGTGATTAATTTCAATATTATCATACAGTAAAGACTTGATTTTATCTACATTTTGCGTATTGCTATAAATCGTCAGTAAGCTTTCACCTTCAGCAACTTGATCGCCAATTTTCTTATGCAATTGAATACCAACTGCATAATCAATTTTATCATCTTTGGATTGACGGCCACCGCCTAGTAGCATACTAGCAATGCCAACTTCATCTGCTGCCATTTTCGCAACTAAACCATTCTGTTTGGCAGGTAGTTCAATCTTGTATTTAGCCTGTGGCATGATTTCTGGCTGATTTACCACATCACCGTTACCGCCTTGCGCCACAACCATTGCTTTAAATTTCGCTAAAGCAGTGCCATCAGTGATAACCTGATCAACCATTGCTTGGGCATCCGCAATGGTAGCCGCTTTATGGCCCAACACAGCCATTTGGCAAGCTAACCGTTTAACGAGTTCTGTAATGTCAGCTGGGCCTTGCCCTTTCAAAATATCAATGGTTTCTTTAATTTCCAGTGCATTGCCAACTGCATTCCCTAATGGCTGGTTCATATCGGAAATGATGGCCATGCAATCCATTCCCACTTGCTTACCAATACCAACTAGGGCATTAGCAAGATCAACCGCGCTACTTTCTTCTTTCATAAAGGCGCCAGCGCCCGTTTTAACGTCTAGTACTAAGGCATCAGTGCCAGACGCAATCTTTTTACTCATAATTGAACTAGCAATTAACGGAATGGAATCAACTGTTGCTGTCACATCACGTAACGCATAAATTTTCTTATCTGCTGGTGCAATGTTGCCAGTCGCACCAATAATCGCTAAGCCAATATCAGTGACCTGCTTTTTAAAATCAGCTTCACTAATTTCAACTTTAAAACCAGGAATTGCTTCTAATTTATCCAATGTCCCACCGGTATGGCCTAATCCGCGGCCAGAAATCATCGGTACTGGAATTCCTAACGCCGCTACAATTGGTGCTAAAGGCAAACTGGTCTTATCCCCAACACCACCGGTAGAGTGCTTATCTACTTTAATTCCAGGGATACTACTGAGATCCAAGCGATCGCCAGAATGGAGCATTGCCATGGTTAAATTAGCCCGTTCTGATTCAGTCATGCTGTTAAAATAAATTGCCATCAACAATGCGCTGACTTGATAGTCTGGTATTTTGCCAGCTGTATAACCTTCGACGAAGAATTGAATTTCAGCTTTTGTTAACGTTTTGCCATCACGTTTATTTTGAATAATATCTACCATTCTCATTAAAAACACCTCTTCTAATCATTGGTACTGTCAAACGTACCCTAATTTACCTTGTTTTTATTATCGTTACTAATTGTTT
>NZ_AYYI01000084.1 GCF_001436505.1 Loigolactobacillus rennini DSM 20253
ATCCCGTCGCGCATATTTCGCAAAACTTTAAGCACGTTGTCTTTCATGCTACTGGCTAGTCCACCGACTTTTTTCTTAACTGACGTCCAAATATTAATAACAGTATTTTTAACTGCCTTAAAGATGTTAGCTACGCCAGATTTTAAGGCGTTAAATTTATTTCTAACGCCATTCCAGAGGCCTTGAGCAAGCTTAACGACGGAATTTTTTATGCCTGTCCAGACTCTGACAGCAAAAGCTTTAACGTTGTTAAAGATAGC
>NZ_AYYI01000012.1 GCF_001436505.1 Loigolactobacillus rennini DSM 20253
GGAAGTTTGTCAAATGGTGTTGAAGGATAGTTTCTATCCTTTGGAGATCTCCTCGTGTGGGAGATCTTTTTTGTTGTTTTATTAGTTGCGGCGTTTAATCTGGTGTGTTGTCTGAATATCGTACTTGAAGGCATAACAAATAAGCCTACCATCGTGACGTTATTGTGGTAGATAATCTAGGCAATCAGCTGGTAGACGCGTGTGAACATATTGGCCTGATTGGAGAAGCCATAACAAGCACGTTTGAGCTCCTTGATCTTACGGTTGATGCCCTCTATCGGTCCGTTAGAGTAGGACGATTTGGCGGCGTTAATTACTCCATTAAGATTCTTTCGTAGGGTATGCATGGCCGTATCTAGGGGCGTGCCGTTAGGCTGATAGTTAGTGATGATATTCTTGAGTTCATCAGCGTGACGCCCCATCAAAGCATCGTGGAGATCGATGTAGGTTTCATAAGCTGTTTTGAAGGCCGGAAACGTATCGGTTCCAATATCAATAGCGTTCTGTTCGGTCGAGTACTCATTCAGGCCGAAGAGGTAGCGGCTCTTTTGTGCGTCAGGGTTGGCCTTGTGGAATAGGCGCCATAGTGATTTCAGCACTTTATATTCCCGCGAATGCTTGTCGAGTTGCTTTAAACATTGAGTGCGAATGGTATCCATCGTCCGGCCCATTAATTGAATAATGTGGAACCGATCAATAATGAGTTCGGCGTTAGGGAATAGTTCGTGCACGAATGCCTGATAGGAGGCGTTCATGTCCATGATGACGCGTTGAACCGCGGCCCGTTCTGCGGTGCTGTACTGACTAAGAAAGAACTGTTTGATGGTTCTATTAAGGCGGTCGCTAAGTACTTTAACTGATTTGTGAGTGTCAGCGTCAATGCAAATAAACGACATGGAGCCGTGCGTGGAACGGAATTCATCAAAGCATAGATTAATCGGTAACCGGCGGCTCGCGTGTGGATGAATATTAGCCGTCAAAATACGCTGAACTGAGTTTGTCGAAATACCGGTGAGACTGGCGATGGTCTTAGCCGGGAGTGATTTACTGGCTAGCTTCAGCACATGAGTCGCTAGTCCGTGACCGATGGCGTGGTTGGTTGATACCACTGGAGTGGTGGCCGTACAAGTGCTATGGCAGTTACTACAACGCCAGCGTTGCTTGTTTAGCTCTAGAATTACGGGCCGGTCCATGGGTCCTGCAATGTGGACATGAGTGAGCTTGTGTCCGTTAGGGTGCAACGTATTGTATCCACAGCTGGGACAGCGCCTGAGTGTGTAGGTAAGCTCTGCCTGGATGACCAAATACTTTTTGCGACCCGAGCCCCGACCATGAAATTCCTCACGAGTACCGAACACCTGAATGTTTGTGTCTGTAATTCCCAGTAATTTAAGTGTATTATCTAGTTGAGACATCTATTCCTACCCCGCTTATCTTGAGTTTCGTCGCTTAAAGCATAGCACTAGGGAGGCTTAGATGCCTTTTTTGTTATCAAAAAGGGCCTAGTACTTTTGGAATGGAAATACTTTCCAACACCAAAAATTCTAGACCC
>NZ_AYYI01000085.1 GCF_001436505.1 Loigolactobacillus rennini DSM 20253
CTTACCGCCCAGAAAGCAGCTTAATAAAGTTGTCCAATTTTAAGGGTTCACTTCATTAGCAGGCTTTTTTATGTTTTAAGTTTTGTCGCACCCTACTTAATAAATGTCGGGTACTGTGCCAAATTAAGTAGACGACAAAACCTACTAAACAGCCTAGTGCATTAAAAGTTACATCATCAATATCCGCGATCCCAGTAGAAAGTAAAAACTGTAACATCTCAATCGTTAAAGAAACACCAACCCCTAATAAATACACCTGCAAAAATTGAACAGGTAGCCAGCGTCGATTATCTTTCAACCGGACACCATAACTAAAACCTAGAGGAATAAACCACAAAATATTACCATATAAGTTATATAAGAAATCAAATTTGGAAGCTCCCCGTGTTAATTTCCAAGTTTCAACAAATGGGGTGGTATTAATTGTGCCATGCGGCAATTGTAACTGTGCCCATAGTTGACTGGGCCAATAAATATTACGAAGTGCCGTCAGCGAAAATAACAAGCACAAATAAAAAACCAAGGCCCAAAGATAAAGTTCACGCCGCCAAAATAACCACTGTTTAGTCAATCGGTGACGCAAACTTAAATAAAACAGACGCAGGACTAAAAAAATTAGAAAGTAGAACAACGTTTTATCAAGGCTGTAAAAGACTAACCGAATTAATGGAAAATGGTAAATTCGTTGGGCATAATGTGCAGCTACCAATTGGTAAAGCGGCCCTAAAAAAATCATTAAACGTTTCCCTTCTCTCTAAAAATACCATTAATTTTATTTTAGCAAACCTGTCGCGAAAAATTGAATTATACGATTAGTTTTTTGAAAATTTAAAAGAACTTTAGCTAGTTTGACATTTGAATTCGTTTACGCGTACAATATCGGGAGAATCTGCTAAGGAGCTGGCAACCTCGTGACACTTGTTTGGAAAAAATTGAATGAATTAATCAGTCGCCGCAATGGTTTCTTTCTCTTACTTTGCGGCTTGTTTTGGTTAAAAACAATATTCGCTTATTATGTTGATTTTTCTTTAGGTGTCCGTGGCCTACTACAACACTTTATTTTATGGCTTAATCCTTTAGCAACCACTTTTTTAGTTTTAGGGTTAGGTTTATACATTCAACGACCTAAATGGCGTTATTGGGGGCTGCTTATTTTATCGTTAGCCAATACGGCCTTATTGTATTTTAACGTGATTTATTATCGGCAATTTACTGATTTTATGACCATCAATACCATTTTAGGCTACTCTAAAGTGTCTGAAGGGCTCAGTGGTAGTTCATTAGCGTTGGCGCGACCCCACGATATTTTTTATTGGCTAGATTTAATTATTTTAATGATTTTATTATTAGCTAAGTTGATTAAGATTAACCAACAACCAATTCCACGCCACTTACCATTTGCGGTAACCTCATTTGCTTTATTACTATTTTCCGTTAATCTAACGCTAGGTGAAGCAAATCGACCACAATTACTAACACGCACGTTTGACCGTAATTACATTGTTAAATATTTAGGCATTGATGCTTATACCGTTTATGATGCCGTTAAAACCGCACAAAATAATCAAAATCGGGCCGCCGCAAAAGGTGCCGATTTAACAAAAGTCTTGGCTTTTATTGATCAACATTACGCTGCACCTGATCCGCAAAAATACGGTTTGGCTAAGGGCCGTAACGTTATTATCATCCATTTGGAAAGCTTTCAGCAATTTTTAATTGATGATAAAATTCACGGACAAGAAGTGACGCCATTTTTAAATCATCTTTATCACGATGATCAAACATTTTCTTTTCCAAATTTTTTCCACCAAGTTGGACAAGGTAAAACCAGCGATGCTGAAAACATGTTAGAGACCAGCGTTTACGGTTTACCACAAGGATCAGTATTTACCGCACTGGGATCAGACAATACTTTCCAAGCAGCACCTGCTATTTTAGGCCAAAAAGGAAATTATAGTTCAGCAGTCTTTCACGGTAATGTTGGATCCTTTTGGAATCGCAACAGTGTTTATAAAAATATGGGGTACCAAAACTTTTTTGATGCCAATTACTTTAAAACACAGGGTAACCGCTCCTTACAATATGGTTTAAAAGACAAACTATTGTTTCATGATTCAATTAAATATCTGGAACAATTGCAACAACCATTTTATGCTAAATTTATCACTGTGACCAATCATTTTCCGTTTCCTTTAGACGATGAAGATACAGATTTTCAGTTGCCAGATACAGATGATAAAGTCGTTAACCAATACTTTGGTACTGCACATTATTTAGACCAAGCTTTAAAAGAATTTTTTACGTACCTTAAAAGCAGTGGGCTATATGATAACTCATTAATTTTACTATATGGTGATCATTACGGCCTTTCAAATAAAGAAAACCTAAGTCTAGCACCATTGTTAGGTCAATCTGCTGAAACTTGGAGCAGTTATGATAATGCTCAATTGCAACGAGTTCCCTTAATGATTCATTTACCTGGACAACATCACGGCGGCATTCAAGAACAATACGGCGGTGAAATCGATGTGTTGCCAACCCTAGAACATCTATTAGGAATTGATAACAAAGGTTACATTCAATTCGGAACAGATTTATTTTCACCACACCATGATCAAGTTGTTGCGTTCCGGAACAATAATTTTGTTACGCCGACCCATACTGTAATTGGTGATACCATTTATAATCACGCTGGAGACGAAATCACCCACCCGAGCAAGTCACTGCGGCAAAAAATTAACCGTCAGAAAAAACAGGTCCGAACCGAACTGCAGCTTTCAGATACGGTTAACAACAAAAACTTGCTACGTTTTTACACACCTGTAGGTTTTAAACCGGTTGCTCCCGAAAATTATGATTACAAAGATAGTTTAACTCGGCTCATTCAAGCAAGGCAGAAACTGGGCCAACAATCCACTAGTGTTTATTCAAAAAATAAAAATCGCACCACTAGTAAAACTTACAAAAGCGATGCCCCACAACTAAAACAAACTGAAATGCAAACAACACCGCAAATCAGTACTAGCGGTCAGTAAGAATAAACCATCGATGTTTAACTGAGAGCGTAAAATATTTTGTGTAAATGCATAAAAGATTTCTGAATTGTATAGA
>NZ_AYYI01000086.1 GCF_001436505.1 Loigolactobacillus rennini DSM 20253
GTCGAGAAGAATACCCCTGAAGGGGGTGAGACTTGATGGCTAGAAGTCATGTAGACACTTCAGGGGAGATGGTGCTAGAGGGTTATGCCGTGCTATTTAATACGCCGAGTGAGGACCTAGGCGGCTTTAAAGAAATTATTGCGCCTCACGCCTTGGACGGTGTGGACATTACCGACGTTAAGTGCCTAGTTAATCACGATTACAAAATGATTATTGGCCGCACTCAGGCAGAGACGCTGGAACTGAAAACTGATGGTAAGGGGTTATGGTTTAAGTGCTATTTGCCAGATACATCTTATGCCCATGATATCTACGCAAATGTTAAGGCGGGTAATGTTACTCAGTGTAGCTTTTTTTATACATTATCAGAGGATAAAAATGCTAAGACGTGGGCCCGCAACAATGGTGAATATGTGCAAAC
>NZ_AYYI01000013.1 GCF_001436505.1 Loigolactobacillus rennini DSM 20253
GGAGATCTCCAAAGGATAGAAACTATCCTTCAACACCATTTGACAAACTTCCATAAATTATATGTTAGTAAAACAACTGTGGTGTCCGATTTAAATACTGTTGAACGTCAATTAAATCGGTACCATGTTAAATTGATAAGGAAAAATTATTATGGCTATACCATTACTGGTTTAGAGGCTAATATTAGATCAGTTTTGGAAGAGATTGTTCAATCTACAGTTAATCATTATGATTTAGCAACAATTATAGATTTATTTTCAGTTAAACCACTTGAAGTCAAATTCGGTATTTCTGATGAATTAGATGCGATTTATCAACGCATATTTAAAATTGTTAAGCAATTAAAAATACTAACTGCGACATCGTTGGACTATAACGATATTTTAACGATTGCGATTCGATTAGGGATTGCAGTTGCACGGCTCAGTATTAACCGACCGATCAATAGTTACTGTCCAGTTTCCATCAAGGAAAGTGAAAAGAATCAGTTACCGTATCAACTTTTTCAGCAAGTATTTAATTGCTATGATTTTTCATTACTGCAGGATGAATATGCTTATATTGCTAATGGGCCTAATGCGAATCTTAAAGACCAAAACATTGTGGTGCTAACTGAAAAAATATTAAATTTTGTTAGCACTTCAACTGGGCATCCTTATCAAAAAGATAATCAATTACGAACAAATTTATTTTCACATTTAATGATGAAGTTAACCAGTCAGTATAAATTTACTAATGAATATAATCCCTTTGTTGCTGATGTAAAGCAAAAATATCCCAGACTCTTTCATGCGATTTATCAAGTAACAAAGAAAGAAATTTCAGCTAATCCGGCAGTTGTTAATGATTCGTTTATCACTTTTATTGCGTTACATTTTTTAGTTTCGTTAGAGAAGTATGTTAATCGCAACCATAATATTAGAATCGTTTATATTTGTTCTACTGGCTTAGGGGTAACGAATTTGATTCAACAAAAAGTTGAAGCATCACTATCGGGCGTTGAAATTGCCGGTTTTGCTTCTTTTGTGAATGCTAAAAAAGAAATTAAACGACTCCAACCCGATTTAGTGATCAGTATTTTTCCACTAAAAGAGGTGACTGTGCCAGTTATTGAAGTTAATCCGGTTCCTTCAAACCAGGATATTTCAAAAATCAAACAAAAGATAGCGGATTTAAAAGAAATTCCAGAAGAACTGTTAACACCTAATAATCAAACATTAGCAACAACTAATAAAAGAGAAGAAACTGTGAGCCGGGACCTAATTATTAAGGGCTTTACAGTTTATGAGCAAGTGAAGGCAATCATGGGTCATGTGATTAACAGTAAATATCAAGATGCCCTTTTACTACACATCCTAATGTCTGTTCACCGTATTTATTATGATCAACAATATCAACAAGTTACTGATATTAATCACGCTTTTATTAAATTTATTGAACCAATTAAGCAGGTTTATCTCAATAATGGATTGGAGATTAACGATTCTGAATTAGTTGCAATTATAGAGTACCTAAATTTTTCTTAGTGTGAGGAGGGGAATGGATGACTAATGATGACATCATGGCAAGTCCAGATATAAAAAAAATGATTGCAGATGCTAAATATCCTAGTAGAACAAAACAAGTCTTTAATTTTACGTTAATAGAGATGAAAAAAAAGCAATTGAGGCCAACCCACACACAGTTATTAGTGTTGGCTAATCATCTTAGCGAAATGGTCACGCGTTCAAACGAACATCAACAATTAACTGCGGTAGATCCTAAGTTATTTGATCAAGTGTCGCGATCTGCGATGGAAATTGCTGAAAAGGTGACTAATAAAATCGGTGATTTAGCGGAATCAGAAAAATATGTTTTGTCGATTCATTTTGAAGCAGCTAAACAAAAAGCATAATGATAATAGGAGGAATTAATAATGGTTAAAGTAATTATTGCAGATCGTATGGGTAAAGGACAAAATGTTGCTCGCGGTGTTGAAGCAGCCGGCGGTGAGGCAATTGTTGTACCCGGAATGGGGGCTGATATGCGTTTAGGTGATGTTATGCAAGAAAAGAAGGGAGATCTAGGCATCTCTTTTTGCGGCAGTGGTGGTGCTGGTGCGATTACTGCTAATACAAAGTATGGTTATCCGGAACGACACGGTATGCGTTCTATTCAAGAAGGTGTCACCGCGATTGAAGAGGGTAAAACGGTGTTAGGATTTGGTTTTATGGACCAAGAAGAATTAGGCAAAAAATTGGTTGAGGCATACAATAAGAAATATTCAGAATAATTTTGGGTCTAGAATTTTTGGTGTTGGAAAGTATTTCCATTCCAAAAGTACTAGGC
>NZ_AYYI01000087.1 GCF_001436505.1 Loigolactobacillus rennini DSM 20253
ACAAAGTGATTAGAACTTTTATAATTAATTCACCAACAACAGTTGACGAAGAGCCAAAAAACCACCGCGTTAATGCTGGTGGTTTTACATTCTCCTTGGAATGCAAGGAATTTTAAGCCATTAATTTAATCGTTGAAACTAACAAATAACGATATAACATTATATTAAAATCAAGCTGTCGTTACTTTTTTAGATGTAGTAATTGTGTAACTCGCTTCACTCGATGAATATTTCGGTACAACTTTTGATAAGCATTTCGTAATGGCTTGATTTCCTGTAAAAAATAATTTAAATCATTTTTTGCCACTGCCTTGAGATACATTTCCGGTACTTTCAAACAAATTGCTTCTCGTTCATCTTGAATCTTCCTACGGTGCCAGGGAAAATTCTTACTAGGTTGTGTCCGCTTCTGCGGTACCCAGTGGCCAGCCTTAATTTGTTTGTATAAGCGATACCCCAATTCAACTCGTGTGTGCCGATAGTGCGAACTTTGTGACCGGAAAATAGTTGCGGCGTCAACTTTATCTACTTTAACTTTACCATCCTTGATGCCCGCTTCAATAATTGCCTTAATCACGGGATGACGAACGATAATAACGTTATTTCCTTTACTATCACTGGTATATTCTGGCAACCACGCGTCACCTAAAGTAACGTCAGCTGTTTCATTCATTACGTCATCAGTAAAATCAGAGGCTCTGACCTTAAATAATGCCTCGCCCCAGTCGCGGCCAACAAGTTCTTTCATTGGCTTAACAATGCTTTTCTCTTCACCATTAATGGTCCCAGTCACTTCAATTGCATATTGGCTGGCTGGCGCATCCGGTAGTTTTTTACGGAAATTAATTGTCTTAAGATCTCCTGGCTGAATCCCACATTGCCAAGCCAAAAACTCAGCAAACTTGGTTGATTTTTGGTGGCCACAAACTAAACCAATCGTATATTTAATCCGCTCTTTCAGTATTGGATCTTGGTCAGCTAATAATCTGATTTCCATAATATAACTAGGCAACCCGATGATCGCGTACTTACCTGGTTGTTGTTTAACTGTTTTAATAACTTCAGAATACTCCACCGGATAATATTTCGTTTTGGCACCAGCGATAATTTCATCGACAGTTCGGGAAATACCATATTCAAATAGTTTATCCGGCTTATTTGAAGGCTTGATATGTAACACGCCGTCAATTTCATGGTTAGCTAGTAATTCCTTGAAAATCCAAGTACCAAAGCCACCAGAGCTTCCATTAGCACGAAAATCTCCTTCAGTGACATGCCCGACATAAAGATCAGAATAATAGCCGAGCTGCTGATTATAGTGAATATGAGGAATTTGAGCATACAATTCTTTAGAAATATCAGCTTCATTTTTACTACTTAAAGATAAGCAAGTTTCTTTTAATGTTGTTAACTCACTTTCAGAAAATTCACTTTTTTTGGGGTCAACCAAATAAGGATGATATTCCCCATACTGATCTAATTTCATTTGAATTTTATTATTAGCAACTGCCCATGACCCAGTACCAAAATCATAGTGATTATCTACTAACTGATGGTACATTGTACTAAATGTTTCTACCATTAATTCCGTGTCTCCTTTTTAACGAAATCGATTAATCATGCCAGTGACCAATTCTTTTTCATAAGTATTCGTTGCCGCGGTTAAGTAAATTAGTGCGTATAAAACGACGTAAATTATTCCAAATAACAAAAAGCGAACCAACGAATTAACTACAATAAAATGCTGAACTAGTAACAAAATTGACGTTGAAATTACAAATGGTATTGTCACCCCTAGTGTCTGATGCCAATAGCGTTTCATATCTAGACCCATTTTTGCATGATAATACCAATTCATTGCCACACCATTGGCACAGAGAATACTGACCACGTAGCCCATTGCAGCACCGATAAGACCGAAGTTAATTGAGCCGAGCACCGTAATCACAATATTAATTACGGCAAAAATAACATAAAAAATTGACCGAAAAACATGCTTGTTCATTGCTTTTTGAATTTCAATCCCTACATTTTGTGAGAGCGGAATAATTACCGGCAAAGTCATTAAAATAATCAGTGTGTAGGCTTCACGGTTTTGTGGGCCTGCCCAAATATTGATAAAATAACGACCCACAACAATAAAACCACCCATGACAAATAATAACAATGACATTTGGACTCGGCCAACTTTAATCATTAAATCAGTTAAGACGCCCTTCTCACTTCCAGAGCTAACTAATTCATTCACTCGGGGAATAAACACATTAGAAAGTGAGGTGGATAACATAAAAAACATGTTTTTTACTTGTACTGCAATGGCAAAAGTTGCTACCATTTTAGCCCCCTGAAACATCCCTAAAATGAAGTTAGGCATGTTGTTATTCACTAGGTCAACAACCTGATTCAAAAAGATAAAAAACGAAAATAAGGTTAGTTCTTTTAACAAGTGTACTGGTAGTTGATGAAAATCAAAGCGCATATTCAATTTACGCAAACAATAATTAATATTAATCAGTAAAAAACTAAACGTCACAATCAATTGCGTAATCACAATTGAAATAACACCAACGCCAAATAAAATTAAAGGAACAACAATTAAAGGCACTAAGAAAGTCTGCATCAATTGCCGCGTTTGCTGAAAGGTAAATTGTTGATTAACTGTAATGTTGGCATCAAAGACAGAAGAGATGAATGCTAAAGCAATATTTAGCACCATGATAACCATCAGTGATCTAGTTAAATTTAATTGACTAGCCGTTAAGCTTCGACTAAACAAGCCATTAACGTTTAGCACTAGCAACGCACCAACCAATAAAGCCAAAATACTGATTACCGAAAAGATAAGGAGATAAAGTGCATTTAATTTTTTAATACCTGCTTGACTTTGTTTTTTTACTTTATAGACCATATAAAAACGAACATAAGCGCTAGAAAATCCCATTGAAAGTAAGGTTAAACTAGTCATAACTGAATTGGTCATTTGGAAAAGCCCATAGTCTGCTTGACCGACAAAATGTAATAAAAACGGTACGTACATAAAATTAACTAAGTTTTTAGCAATAATATTAATGTACGAAAGCGCAGCACCAACTTTTCGTTGTTTAACTTTATCCATTATCTATACCTTCAAATCTGTTGTTTATTAAATGGCCACATTGATCTATTCATATACAAGTCCCAATAACCAAGAGGCATTACTTTAGGTCGTGCTTAATCTGAGTCGTTGAAATACCTTTTGTTCGGGGTAAATAAATGACTTGGCAGTAATCTTTCAGAAAATCAAATTGACCTTTCCAATCATCGCCCATCACAAACGTATCAATATGATATTTTTTTACATCACTAATTTTTTGTTCCCAAGATACTTCTGGAATAACCTTATCAACATAACGGATCGATTCCAAAATATATTTCCTATGCTCATAACTATGATAAGCTTCTTTATGTTTTTGCGCATTAAATTCATCAGTAGAAATCGCAACAATTAAATAATCCCCAAAAGCTTTTGCTCTTTGTAGTAAACGAACATGTCCCCAATGCAACAAATCAAATGTTCCATAAGTAATGACTCTTTTCACGGTAATCCCTCTTTTCATCTAAACAGGTTAGTACACCATTACTAAAGCTCTGAATTCAATTATCACACCATCTAAAATTATTTATCAATACTTGCTAGACATTCTTCAATAAAATGCAATCCTTTATTTCTCTCTACATCTAAAACAGATTTTACGCCACCAAAAGTCATTTCAGAAAACACGGCATTAATATCAGTGGTCTTTGAAAATTTATTCTTTTGAAAATTAAAATACGACAGCAAGGTATCAATGCGGGAAATCATCTGCGCATTAGCACGATTGAATGTGATAAATGGCGTTTCAAAAAGAATTGAAAAAACAGTACAGTGGAAAGAGTCTGTAAAAACAGCAGTAGCCCCACGAATTGCGGCAATAAACTCCAGTGGCGTCGGAATCCAATAATCCGGATCGTATTTATCACCCATAATCGTAACGACTTTTGCACCTTGATGCTTGGCATACTCATTAATTTTTTGAAAATTATCCGTAGATAGCTCACTTAACATATATACTAAAATGTATTTTGAAGGAAGCGCGATTTTTGCTGTATCAGCAAGCTCATGCCATTTTTTCTGTGTCAATAACAATGTTGGATCTGCTACCGCAACTGCAGATGCTTTACTTAAAGTTTCAACGATCTTTATTCCTTGCATTTCCCGAACGGAAATTTTATGCATTTGATTTAAATATTGGCCGTATTGACGGGAAAATTTTTCTGGGATAGTTGAAACACCAAAACTAGCAGCGTAGGCAAAACGTTTTTCCTCAGGGGCAAAATCCAAAAAATAGCGTGGGTCATTTCCAGTATAAGCGGGATTCCATACCTGATCTGAACCTACAAAAAATGCATCATAAGTATCTAAATTCACTTTATCAAAAGGTCGTGAATGTAAATATTTATTAGTGAAAGGTAGTAAAATTGGTGTTTTTGCACGCAGCATTTTTAAATAACGCCATCTCTTTTTTGTAAATCGATAAGCTATTCTGGACATAATATACATCAAGGATCGTTTCTTCTTAGTTTTTTTTGCTGGAAGAATTAAAGTATGTACATCATTATCTAATGACAGCATAATTTGTTCAAGTGCAAAATTCTGCAATCGATTGCCATAATTAAAGTTACCTTGTAATGTGACAATACCAATTTTTTTCAAGCTTTTCCCTCCTAATTAAGACAAACATTAGTCTATCATATAAGTTAACTGCCCTCTAAATATTAATGAGAAAAAATTGTCTGATAAGGTAACGTGACATTATAATGCCAAACAATAATAATAATAAAAAATAACAATGCATACATAAACAAAATTCCGCAAGTCACAACTAGACGCATTTCACGTTCACGTATTTTAGTTACTAAATTAGGCACTAGAGTCATCTGAATTGGAATAAATAGATAAATAACCCGAAATGATCCTGGAATCGCAAATGACAATAGAGAAAATAACGTTGCAATGACTTGGATATTGATATCAAGATTAAAAGAATTATCAAAATTGTCGCCATTTGGTGTGTGTGTCCAATATGAGCGCTGATTAAAAAAGATAATTAGAAATAGTAAAAATAAATTAACCATAATCCAGATCAAATTAAAACTATTAAATAAATTATTGCCATCATAAGTACTGCCAAAAAACCGACTATAAAAGCCTAATTTTAAGCTAAGCCAATATAAAATAGAATTGATCCAATCTGAATTGACGATAACAACTGGTGCTGCAACTAGTAATGGTAAGAAATAAAATCGTAAATATTTTAACCGAACAAATCTCAAAAAATAAAATAATAAATACAATACGCCACTTTTATGAAAAAGAATCGCTATAAAAATCCAGAAAAAATATTTTAAAGGCGCTCTTTGAACAATGTATTGCGTTGCAAATAAAAAAATCGTAGTTGCAATTGCTTGACGCATACCATTCAGAGAAAAATTAAAGAAGGTACTAAACATAAATATGTATAAACTCAAAGCGTAATTAGTCGAGCGTGTCCAGATATACATAAAACAAAACACAATAATTAAGATATGTGTGAGGAGAAAAATTAATTGATACGAACCAAAGTACCCACCAATTTCAATCAATTTTTGATATAAAAATTCAACATTATAACCGCTTCGATGAACGAGCCCCAGAGCTTTAGGAATTTGAAATTTAAGATAAGTTGTATAGTCAGTACCAACCTGATAACGAATACCTGCAAGTACAATATAGATAGCCGAAATAAAAGCAAAAAGCAGTATTTGAACTGGTTTAGCTGAATAGCTTCTAACCAGCCGATCACCTTGATCAATTATAACTGTTTTTCCAATAAATTGATTAGCTACTAACGCAATAGCACTAGTAACTAACCCAACAACTATATATATCATAACTAATCCCCTCGGTTCATCCAAATCATACACTGCTTGGGTACTAATCCATAAAATTTGAAAAATAATAAAAGGTCACACCATTAGATCCGTAAATAATTAAATTTAAAAAAGAGCCTACCAATATTGAGTCCCATTTCTATATCTTTAAGTTTAATAACCAAACTAATCCAATGTAGCCTACTGTTAATGTCTAACCCAAACGCTGCTAGGTTAGTTTAATTTCTTTTTATAGTAAATAGTTACATAGCTATCTAATTTTTTAGAAACTATCTGTTATTTAAACGATACTCACTACGCTTCAGGCGGCGTGCTCTTCTTTTCAAAATTATTTTTTCCATGAATGGTAAATAAATGATAATACTAGCAAAAAAATAAGCCCAGAAAAGGTTTCGCTTTACAGTATATTGCACCTTTTTCTTCTCAACAACTGGTAAGTCAATTTTCTTAATTTCAACTAAAAACCTTAATATGGCTTTCAAATCCTTTAAGAAAAAAGTGCTTGTTTTCAGTAAATGGTTACGGTGTATCAGTGCACGTACATAGACTCGATAAATGTCCATCAAAAGTGTATTACTCATAGTATTTTTACCGGTTACACAAACGCTGCCCTTAACCTCATCAATAATCTGAATTTTTTTATTTAATAGATTATCAGCCCAAAAAAGCCAGTCCTCACAATATGAAAGATTTTCATCAAATAAAATAACACCATGGTTCCTAAACAAAACAGCATTTATCACAAATAAATTATGGTCTAGCAATTGTTTGGGAAAGCCGCTTGGAATAATTGTTCGCTGAGTTTTAAGAAATTCATTAATACGCATGATAGACCCAGCAACAGCAAAATAATCTGGGTAATCATTTAAAAATGCTATACTATTTTCTAAGGCACTTGATTCTAGATAATCATCAGCATCTAAGAACTGTAAAAACTCGCCACTACTTTCTTTAATTCCCAAATTGCGTGCCAAACTTCTATTTGCTTGCTTAATTTCAAAATACTTAATTCTGGGATCAGCGAATTTTTTAATTTTTGTTTTAGTTTGGTCTGTCGTGCCATTGTTAATAATAATAACTTCAATTTTTTGATAAGTTTGCGTAAGACACGACTTGACCGCACGACTAATTGTTTCTTCTGAATTATGTGCTGGAATAATTATCGAAACTAGATGCTTAATCATAATTAACCTCAATTTAATAGCTTAGTAGATCCACAAATATTAACCTTTTTTCATCAGTTCAATAAAAGCATTTGTTGCTTGCAACAACGCTTTGTTTGAAAAAACTGCCTTTTTGTAGCGATCCTTAAACGTTAGATCAGTAGAAGCATCATCAGCATGAAGCACCTCAATACTTGGATCATAGATCATTGTATAATTTTTTTTCATCGCAAGATAGTAAAGAATTTGTGCTTCCATATACATAAATGTCTTAGCATAAAAACAATCTGCGTTTTCCTTAAGATAACGTTTCGAAAAAACATAAAAAGAACCATGGAGTGGCACATCAAAAGCCATTTTATTAGTTTTAGTCGAATTGGCTATGATCCCTTTCTTTGCTGGATGACGTGAAATCAATTTCCATTTGATCCAATAGACTGGGCGCAAACAATTTTTTAATAGTAACACACGGCGTGCCTTTTTTAAACTTGCTAAAGTTGGCACTGACTTTTTTAACGGATTTTGATGCAGCTGACCGGCACAGGTTATAATATCTGGCCCCATAATATCAAAATTAGTCTGCTGATAGCTCTTCTTTACCAAACTAATAAAATTATTTTGCAAAATTGTAATATCGCTATTCATTACAACAATAAAATCAGGATCAAATTTTTGTTTTGCATAGTGGTACCCGATATTATTTCCCTTCGCAAAACCGACATTGCTTTTACTGGAAAGTAACGTCACGACCGGATTATTTTTATATCTAACAGTTAATTCCTCAATCGTATTATTTGGCGAAGCATTATCAACAACAATAACCTGCTTTGACCCTTCTAATTTTAGAACGCAGTCCACTGTTTTTATTGTTTCTTCAACAGCCATATAATGCAGTATTACAAAACATATCATAAAATAACCTCATTTTATTTCATCAATCTGTGATAGTTACACTCAAAAGAATCCGTTCGTTCAAGTCGAATCGAATTCAGCGAATCAGATAGAATATGTAAATACTTATCAAAGGAAATTAAAAAAAGCCTTAACCCATTACCATTAAGCTCATCGATCTTCGTCGCGTGGCGTTTACGATTAACAAACGATAACATCGTTTCATCAACAGAATAATTGTAAAAAACTAATTGTATAAAATCCTGCGTTAAAAAAAAGCGAGTAATCATGATAAATTCTGTTTTATCTAAATTAAATTCAACTGCCAGAACAACTAAAATCTGGGAAATACCTTCATTGACTAACAAATTTATTTTAAATAAAGAAGCTAACTGATAATTAAATTGTAAAAAAGTAATTCGATCAGTAAAAAAGCGTAAATTATGTGCGGAATTATATATCGCCCTGGTTTTTATTAATGGTTTTAGTTTACATTTATTTTTTCTATAATTCGGTGTTAAACGCAATAAGCGATACATTAATGTGTGCCATGTGCGGCCCCAAAACGTTGTACGATCCCATTTAATAAAATCTAGATATGTTTTTTGATGATTTTTAACACACACTAAACAAAGTTTTTCTGTAAAATAGCTTTTTCCACTTGCTGGCAGCCCAGAAAAGTCAAAAATCATAGTTTCCTCCCCAGCGCTCTATCTCATTTCTTCCAGTAATTTCACTAATTTTTGATAATTCTTACGTTCTGTATCATTTTCTAACTTGTTGGTAAATTTCATTAGTTGAAATTTTTCTAGATAACATTTCAATTCTTGAATGCTTATTTCAGTTTGCCGCATTTTCAACATCAAAAAATGCGGCAAAGTATTATCTAAAGGAGCAACACGATTCAAATAACCTGACATTTCTCTAGAGGCAATTACTAAAAAATGGTGAAATATAAAATAATCGAGTGCATGATTATTCCCTTGCCAATAATAGAAAAGTAATTCCCGTACTCGCATTAGAAACGGGTTTCCTTTTTTTGCATGAATGAACCAATTAGAAACCGGAATTGAATGACCATTTTTTCCAGGACCATAAGTTTGTGGTATCGAAAATTCAGGTAAATTAAGAACAAATTCCTTTTTTGCAATAACCGTTGAATCAATCCAAGTGCCACCATAGGTACACAATAATTGAATACGAATAATATCAGAAAAATGGGTGTTAGAGATGAAACCCTTTTGCCATTTATCTATAATAAAATTTGGTAGACTAACATAATCAAACAAATTTTTAGCAGTAATAAGTTTAACTTGGCTAGAAAAATTACGCTTTAGGTAATTAAAGTTTGCTTGACAAAGCTTAGGTGCTTGTTTAATTCCTTGTAACCACATAAACCAAATTACTTGATTATCCGGAACGTTTTTATATTGCCTAGAATTATAATCATATGAAATTTTCTTGCCATAGTATCTTCTAGTCAGTGTTCTTTGAATACTTAAGTTAATTCTTTCACGAAAAAGCTCTAAGCCGATTCTATCTTTACCTAATGAAAAAGGAAATAAAACCAGCATAAGCGGTAATTTTCCTGCACGAACATACGATTTCAAAGTGGACATAATTTTTTTATGTGAAGCATTCAATCGCTTAATCCTCCTCATAAATTATGATATGATTTCAAAATGCCGTTTTCGTTCGCGCTGTTCCTTTGAAGGTAGCTTCATGTAGTCCCCATACATATGTTTTAAATATGCATCGTATTCTGACGGGCCCTTAAAGCGATAGCCTTCAAATTCATAATACTTCCCTTGGCCAAAATAATAACGGGGTACAATTTCTTTGACACGATAAGCTCCCATTATTGTACCTGCAAATTGACTGCCTGGACGTTGTTGGCGCAACAATTTATCGATTTTGTACTGTAATTTATTTGCATTAAAAAACTTTTGCAATGGCAAATGCGTTCCAATAAAAATAATTAATTTTTCTAATAACCCACGCTTACGTGCACGGTCGATATTATTTTTTTGAACCAGCGAAACTAACGCACGATAAAATAACACTCGAAAATAATACATCTTACGCAGGAATTTGTTATCTGGTGTCCCATCAATCGGAAATATATCAATTGAAACATGTGCGAAGGATTCATAAAAGTTTTGATTACGGATCTCACGCACCTTATAATCCATATTTTCAATTCTTGTTATGTAGTATTTATAATTTTTATCCGTTTTAAAGTTAACTACTTTAAAATTATCAGGTAATTCTTGTGCAAATTGATTTAAAAATAGCTCATAATCTTTACGTGGCATGGCAATATCCATATCATCATCCCAAGGAATAAAACCCTTATGCCGAATTGCCCCTAATAAAGTGCCACCAATCATGTAATAATTCAATTGATGCTGCTCTAATACTGCCACAACTTTTTTTAAAATATCGGTATCAATTAATTGTAATCTTCTGATATTACTTGTCATTTTTCTAACCTATAAATACTTTCTCATATTCTGCAACAATGCGCTGCCAACTATAAGCCATTAATATTCGCTGCGTAGATTTTTGATTCAATTCCGTAATCTTTTCTGTTGATAACTGATCTGCTCGAGTAATTAGCTGTGCTAAGTTTCCTGGTTGCTTAGTCCAATAAAGAGCACTATCTTCTGCTACTTCTCGATTAAACCCAACATCATACAGTAAATTTAATTGAGTATTGGCTAATGCCTCCAACAGCGAAGGATTAGTGCCACCTACCGCGTGACCATGAAAATAAGCAAATGCTTGTTCACGAATTTTTTTTAATAAATCGGCATCATAAACTGTTCCTACAAATTTGATTCGTTTATCTTGGTCAAAATGAGTCTTGGCTTTTAATGCTTCATAAAATTTATTTTGCTCAACATTAGTGATGATAACTAAGTCCCTAGGAGAATCTGAGTCCATAAATTCTTGGATCATAGTTGCATAATTATTTTCTGGAACAAAGCGACCGACAATTAAATAATAATTGCATGGTTTGATATTAAATTGCTTAAACCAGTGAACTAATTTAGGCGCATCATCTGCCAGCGGCGAAGACTTGATGTCTGCACCATAAGCAATAAACTTAGTTTTAGGCTGATACTTAGCGTATGTTGTCTGGATATAACTTTCAATGTTCTTACTATCACAAATTAACAAATCAGCATGCTTTACCATCAATTGTTCTGAATGCTTCCAATACCGCCGAACTGGCTTACTCCATTTAGCTCGTAACCACTCATGACCATCCGGATTCACATAAACAACACCGCCAATAGCATGTACTCGACGAACAATATCCCACATAAACGGTCCGATCCGACAAGCCAGAATATAAAAAATAGGCTTACTTAAGCGATAATATCGAGCATAATGGATTGCTTGGTTTAAAGCTTTTAAATCATAGTAAATGGCTTGAGCTGGACCAATATTAGGCACAAAAACATTAAAACAATCCGCATTATTGTGCGTAAAATGCTTTTGTTTAGCAGCCTTGATATCGTTAACTTTACAAGCTACATGGTATTTAATTGTGGACGTTTGTTGTCTTTTAGTTAAGTATTCCACAAATGTTTCATAGCCACCATATTTCGCGGGAATACCTTTCGAACCCAAAATGAATACATGTTTTTCCACTTGACTTACCCCTTAATACGCACTATTTGGATGAATCATTACTTTAATGGTTAAAAATATCACTTTTAGATCAAACCAGAAACCACGTTTACGGATATATTTTAAATCCAATTCAACCATATCTTTAAAGCCAACATTACTGCGGCCAGTCACCTGCCACAGCCCTGTACAGCCGGGCTTAACATATAACCGTTGTTTATCATATGCAGTATATCGTTTAATTTCGCGTTGCAGTGGCGGTCGTGGTCCGACTAATGACATATGTCCCTGTAACACATTTAAAAGTTGAGGTAATTCATCAATACTATATTTTCTAATAAACTTACCAATTCTGGTAATTCGTGGATCATCTTTCATTTTAAACATTGCACCATCAACATCATTATATTTCAATAATTGATCTAATTTTTTATCTGCATCTACTATCATTGAACGAAACTTATACATTTTAAATGGCTTTAAATGTTTTCCAAGACGGATTTGTGAATAGAATACTGGACCGCGAGGATCATCAAATTTAATCAACAGTGCAACGATTAAAAATAAAGGACTTAACAACACTAACGCAGCGGCACTTGCAATTATATCAAACACCCGCTTACCACCGCGATAAAAATAGCGCTTTTCAATGGCAGCCTGATCTAAAACTGTACTATTATAAGTGCGCGTTTTAGTCATGACACCTTGTCCCCCTGTCTTATCGATCACCATTAATTATTCTCCTATCAAAACTTGAATTAAATGAATTCTACACCCTTAATTTTTGAAAAACAATTAATTTCCCGCTTCTTCGACACTAACTCGATTCATAACTGCACCCAACAATTTAGCGTGTGCACGGTTTAAAGCATTTCGCGCTTGAATGACAGCCTCTTTTGAAGCATAGTTCTGAGATACCACCAGAATAACACCATCTGCTTTACTCGCCAAGATACGTGCATCGGCGATCAATTTGACAGAGGTCGTATCAAAAATAATCATATCGAATTTTCTTTCAAGAACTTGCAATAACTGATTCAATCTTGTAGAGCCCAATAATTCTGATGGATTAATCGGCAATGGGCCACTAGGCAACACATATAGATTATCAACGCTAGTTTTTTGAATATAGTCATTTAAATTCGCTTTTTGGGCAGTTAAAATTGTTGTCAGCCCGCTATCATTTGCAATATTAAACATTCGATGAATATTAGCTTGGCGCAAATTAGCATCAATCAGCAGTACTTTCTCACCCTGATCTGCCCAAGTAACTGCAATATTAGCACTGATCGTTGATTTTCCTGCAGCTGGTTTTGCAGAAGTAAAGACTAGTGTTTTCAATGGTTGATTTGCTGATGCAAATTGAATATTGGCACGTAGCGTACGAAAACGCTCCGTCAACTGCGAAGTTGGTTGATTAACGGTAATTAACCCAACTTGCTGCTGAGTACGACGTGAATTAGCTTTCTGTTTACTTCTAAATAATACCATATTAGTCTAACCTCCGTCGACGTGATGACAATTTATGCGTAGTTTGTAACTTATTTGGAATCTCAGGAATTGTACCTAAACAAGTTAGTTTGATTTCTCGTAAAAATTTTTCACTACGGACAGTCTTATCAAAAAAACTAACCATAAAAGCTGAAATAATCCCTAGAACTAAGCCAAAACCGGCACCAAATAATAGATTACGGGAAACCTGGGGCGATACCGGAGTATGTCTCGCTGCTGCTTTTGAAACTACAGAAATATTATCTATATGCGTAATTTTTTTAATACGCTGGCGAAAAACTGCAGCAGTAACATTAGCAGTTTGAGCTGCTCGGTTGGGATTATTTGTCCGAACTTTAATCGTCAAGATTTGTGAGCCTTGTTGATTACTAACAGAAATTTCTGATTTCAATTTACTAATAGTCTGTGAACCATTCATAGTTTTCACTACTTTACGTAGTACAGTGGAACTTGTGATTAATTCTTTATAAGTATTTATTGTCTGTATATCTTGGGGTTCTCCTACTCTGTGATCAATTAATATTTCTGAAGATGATTCATATTTGGGGGTCATCACAAAAAACGTGACAATAAATGCAAACATTGTTGCAATCAAAGTCATTCCAATAATTAAATTTAGATGTTTCCGTAACGCCGTTAATATGTCAGCAACACTAATAACCACTTCTTGATCAGTTTCAGTCATTAAAGCAGCCCCTTCCACATTCTTACAATTTAAAAAATTTGATAGATAACTACAGCAATAAAACACATCTTTAGTTGCTGGTGTGAAAATCAAATTAGTAATAATCTGCCTAGTGAGATTTCTTAATTATCTTTAATAACTTCTTAGCTGTAACCAGTAGATCATCATGCTTTTGATAATTACTTAGCAAAACTATGCCAGTATTTCCTGATTTAGTAAAAGCTAGTGCACTTTGGTACCCTATCATAGTAGCTTGCCCAGTGATTTGCCGATTTTCTAACACTAAGCGCCCAGTATAATTTGTCCTCTGGCTAGTAAATATACACTTCTGTCGGTATTTTTCTGGTAAAAATTCATCATTAGTTAAATAACGAATCAGGTATGCTAAATCTCCAGCTGTAGTGTAAAACTGTTTTGTGCCTAATTGCCCATTCATTGCTTGAAATAATGCTGCTTGATCAACAGGAGTGACCTGTCCATTAGCATTATTAATAATAAATGGTGGTGCTAATTTTTTCTGTACTGCCGCACTTTTTACAAATCCCGTATGTTTAAGCCCCGCTGGTTGCAAAATCGAGTTCCTAATGTATTCTTGGTAAGAAGTACCAGATACTTGTGCAATAATACCAGCCAATAATACATAATTCACAGTTTGAAAATTATAATTACCGGGAGCCCCCACCGTAGTATTGACTAAATTCCAATTAATAACATTGTTAGATAGCTTATGCATTGGCTTTGTTGCATTAGCTAAGCCAGAAGTCATTGTTAATAAACTACCCACAGTTAACTCATCTGTAGCATCATTTAATAAGTAATATTGATTAACAGGGGTCGACAGCTTTAACCTACCAGCTTGAACTAGTTTCATTGTTGCTGCTGCAATTACTACATTCTGTAAAGTGCCAATTTGATATTTAGTCTGCTTTGTTCTTTTTATTTTTTGTGAATCTTTATCATATGTTTGTTGATAAACTAATCGACCAGCATTCATAACCGCAAGATTACCAACAAAGCCTGTCTTCTTTAGATACGTTGTTAGTTTTGCTGTATCAACTGTTGCTAGTCCCTTTGTCATTGATGCTTGCCGAACTTTAGTCGTTTGTTGTCTGTTTAAATTTTTCCAGTAAACATGAGCTAAGCTACTTTTTTGAAAAATCGCAGCTGTTGTACCACCGCCAATGATGACGCATATTAATAGTACAATGACAATTAGCCATCTTACTTTTCCTTGCATAAAAGCCTCCATTAGCGATTATATTTAAGATAAAAAGTATGTACCACTTGCAAAACTATATCATAACGGTACATGCCAAACAACATTAATCAAATAATTGTTAACTTTATGTAACAAAACATGCTTAGTATACATTTAAATAGCATTTTTATTTAGTCTGAGTCTTCTTTTATTAATCTAATACACAACTACACACAAATAGTCACACTTCACAACTTATTAAATAAGTTAAGTACTGTGGTAACTTTCTCCGCTTAGCGACGCATCGCGGTAACTCACTCCGTGAATTACCGCGATACTAGGTTAATGTGCAACTTTTTAATTTTACGCACCATCGCCTGTATAAACGTGCTGGCACAGGCAATTGTCTCCGCTTGCCATGTTTCAACTAGGTGGTTTGCGCCGTAGTTGAATGGTCAACGTCTGGAACATAAAAGATTTTCGGAACGAAAATCATCCTTAATTATGGAATAGTAGCTACAGGTAGGTAATCATTCGCTTTGCGAATAATCACCTACCTTAGGCTAATGCGCAACTTTTTAATTTTACGCACCATCGCCTGTATAAACGTGGCCTGAAAGGCAGCTTCTTCCGTCTAGCTACGTCTAGCTACGTCAGCCAAAACATTTGCTACGCAAATAACTTGGCCGCCTAGGCTAGTACTCAGAAGCTAAGCGCTACTTTGGCAGTGCTACAGCACCGCCCATGTAAACGTGCTGGCTGAAGCAGCTTTCTGTGCTTAGCGACGCATCGCGGTAACCCACTCCGTGAATTACCGCGATACTATGCTAATGCTCAAAAGCTCCCGCTTCAGCCAGCACTCTCCTATTCTTTTGCCGCTAGGGCCGTTATCATGTCGATGCGTTTGAGGCGGTAGTGGGTGGCTACCATCACAATGATCGTGAACATAATGGTGAGTAGTGCCGCGATCAGATAGCCTGGCCAGTGGATGGTCAGCGGGAAAATAACGGTACTGGTGGCAGCTTGGTGCAAGATAAACGCGGTTAACAAGTTACCTAAGCCGTAGCCGGCAATGATGCCAAATAGCGTCAGCACCAGATTTTCCCGAACGATGTAGTCGGTAACTTCGTTGTCGAAAAAGCCTAAGACTTTAATGGTTGCCAATTCGCGGACCCGTTCAGAAATGTTAATGTTAGTTAAGTTATACAGCACCACAAAAGTCAGTAAGCCTGACAGTAAAATGAAAATCCACAAAATTGGGTCCAACTTTGCCGCCTGTTGGTCGATCGTGTGTTTTTGTTTCGATAAATATTCGGTATGCAAAATTTGGTTGCTAGCGAGTAATTTTTTCGCGTAGGCCGTTTCTTGTGCCTGAGTTTGCGGTTTGGTTTTGACCAACCGGGTATTAGTTTGATAACGTCCGTTAAAAGCCTGGTTGAGGACGTTTTTGCGTAAATAGACAAAGTGGCCGGCATAATTAGTCGTCACACCACTGATTTTTACTTGTGCACGTTTTTGGTCAGAATTAGTCAACGTCACGGTGTCGCCTGGTTTGACTTTGAGCAAGCGCGCTAATTTTTGGCTGAGTACCACGCCAGAGCGGGGCAACGGTGCGCTTAAATGTACGTAGCGTTTAAAGGCGCGGGGCTGCTGGGTGGCGTTTAAATTGACTTGGCTGACTTTATTGTGCGCCGTACCGACGCTGACCACGTCGTTGTACACCCCTAGCGACTTTTGGTAGCGCGGGTTTTGCGCCAGTGTCTGCCGCGCGTGAGTGGCCTGCGGCGCCAACCGCACCACGGCTTGGTAGTGCAGCACGTGCTGAAACTGGTTGACACCTGATTGGCTGATAGAATCACGGATACCAAAACCGGTTAGCAGCAATCCAGTCCCACCGGCAATGCCGATAATTGCCATCCACATCCGCGCTTTAAAGCGAAACAGGTTGCGGTAACTGACCTTTTGGTTAAAGGACAGCCGGCGCCACAACCAAGTTAACCGTTCTAACAAAATGCGTTTGCCGGCTTTCGGCGCTTTTGGCAGCATCAACGCCGCTGGTTTTTCCCGCAATTCTTTTAGGAGGACAAACAAAGCAGCTCCTAAAGTTGCGAATAAGCTGAAGCCTGCTGCCTGGGCAATCGCCGCCAACGGATAACAGAGCACCACCGCCGTGTAAACGTACTGGTCCATGGCGGTAAAGACGATGCGTGGCAATGTGTTCACGCCGATCAACACGCCCAAGCCAATTCCCAGTAACGCAGCTGCCAACCCGTAATCTAAATACGGCCGGGCGATTTCACCTTTAGTGTAGCCTAACGCTTTTAACGTCCCGATTTGACTGCGATCTTCTTCCACCATTCGCGTCATGGTGGTAAAAGTGACCAAACCGGCAATCAAGAAGAAAAATAAGGGAAAGACGTTGGCGATGGCGGCGATCCGTTTGGTCATATCAGCATAGCCTTGAAAACCGGGATTGCCAGCGCGTTTGGTATAGGTATATTCCGGTTGGGGTAGCTGGCGAATTTGTTGCTGCGCTTGGGTTAATTTTTGCTGAGCAGCGCGTAATTGTGCCTGTAAGGCGGGCGTGCCACCGCCAATTGCGGCCAGCTGTGCTTGTTGTTGCGCTAATTTAGCCTGTTGCGGCTGTAATTTAGCGCGGGCTTGCTGCTTTAATTCCCGCTGGCGCGCAGGTGCTCGTTTTGCCAGCACTCTTTTCACCTGGGCAGTTTTTTGGCGCGCTTGCTTTTTATAAGCGGCGCTAAAGCTGCTATGGTGCTGCAATTTAGGAAAACGGACCGCTAAGCCCGTATAGACATTTTGCTTAAAATTAGCCGCCGGTAAATAGGCAAAGTAAGCCACCGTCCCGGAGCCGATGTTGGCGCTGCCCCGCTCTTCATTGTCCACAAACAGTGGTGACGTCACAAAGCCCACTACCCGATAACGCTGAGTGGTCAGCGCGCTGGTATGTACTCGGTAAGTATCGCCTAACCGGTAGCCTTTTTGCTTAGCTAGCTGATCCAGTACGATTTCATGCTGGTGCCGGGGTAAACGGCCACTTTTTAGTTTCAGTTGATTTTGCTTCGCGCCAGATTGATAGGCAAAAAGCTGCGCCACATCTCGGCGTTTGCTATCTAAAATGTAAGTTGAGCGTTCCGGCTGTACTTGTGCGCCAGGCACCTTTTTGACCTGCTCAACGTCTTTTTGGGTGAAGCCACTGGTGGACACCACCCGCAAATCACTGAGCCGTTGTTGCTGAATGTACTGTTCCGCACTGCTGTACAAATCCGGGCTGACGGCCTTTAAACCGACAAACAACAACACCCCGAGCAAAATAATTAAGACAATCGCCACAAAGCGTCCTTTTGCCTGTTTCACCGCGCGCCACATGGCTTTACGTAATTGTTTTTGCGTCATGGCGCTCACCACGCAATCTCAGCAACTGGCTGGGGGTGGTGATTCAATTTGACGTCGCGAACACGTGCGTCGTTAAGCTGAATCACCCGGTCCGCCATCGGGGCTAATGCGGCGTTATGCGTGATAATCAGCACCGTTTTGCCTTGTTTCCGACAAACATCCTGTAATAATTGCAACACCTGTTTACCCGTTTTGTAATCTAAGGCACCGGTAGGCTCGTCTGCCAGCAGTAGCTTGGGATTTTTGGCCAGCGCCCGCGCAATCGCCACCCGCTGCTGTTCCCCGCCGGAAAGCTGTGCCGGAAAATTAGCCAAACGTGCCCCTAAACCAACATCGCGCAACACAGTAGCCGGATCCAGTGCAGCCGGTGCCACTGCTGTTGCCAATTCCACGTTTTCCAACGCGGTTAAATTAGGCACCAAATTGTAAAATTGAAACACAAACCCCACATCCGTGCGCCGGTACGCCGTCAACTGCTTAGCACTAAACTGGGCAATGTCCACGCCGTCAATTAAAATTTGACCTGCGGTAGGCGTATCCATACCGCCTAACATGTTCAACACCGTGGACTTGCCTGCGCCGCTAGGCCCTAAAATGATGGTCAGCTCCCCTTTTTCCGCTGTAAAACTGACATCGTGGTTGGCCAAAATCGGCGTTTCCCCCATTTGGTACCGTTTTGTTTCATGTTGCACTTCAATGTACGCCATCGTTGTCCCGCCTTTTTTTAACATTACATTCATTATATGGGTTGAAAAAAGCGATTGCAATTTTACCGCAAAGAAAGCGATCCACGGAAAAAAGGGCCTGCTGCCGCACCTGCAAGGCTGACAAGGTTTTGGTATACTGAACCCAACAGCCATATAATAGGAAGGAATATTATGCAAGTTATTATCTCCCCAGCCAAAAAAATCGTGGTGGACACCGACTCGTTTCCGGTGAAAAGCCAGCCAGTTTACGCTGCCGCGGCACAAACTTTACTGCGTCAACTCAAACAACTCAGCTTGGCGCAGGTTCAAAAGCTCTGGCACTGCAGCGCCAAATTGGCTCGGGAAAATTATCGCTTACTTCACAGTCATTTCCCGCAGACAGCGGCACTGTTTGCCTTTTCCGGCATCCAGTATCAATACATGGCTCCTGACGTACTCACCCAGCCAGCGCTGGATTATTTACAAGCACACTTGCGGATTTTGTCCGGACTTTATGGAATTTTGCGCCCTTTTGACGGCATCGAACCCTACCGGCTAGAAATGCAGGCTAAACTGGCCGTGGCGGGCCACCGTAATTTATACCAATTTTGGGGCGACCGCCTTTACCAAGCGCTGGCACAACCGGCAAAACCCATCATCAACCTTGCTTCCCAAGAATACGCCAAAGCGATCACTCCCTATTTAGCCACACCTAACCAGATGATTACCATCATTTTTGGCCACTGGCAACGTGAAAAAGTGGTCACCCGCGCCACACTTGCTAAAATGGCTCGCGGTGACATGGTGCGCTATTTGGCGGAAAACCAAATCCAATCCCCCACTGGTATTAAACACTTTGCTTCCCGCGGTTATCGCTATCACGCGGCGCTTTCAACTACAAATAAACTAGTTTTCTTGAAAGAAGCATAAAAAATCCCCTGCGTGGCGTCACGCAGGGGATTGCTGCTATATGTGCAATAAAATCAGCGAAAAAATAACCGCCTAGACTTTGGAGAGCTAGCGGTTATTTAACCAATAGTCATACACCGTCTTATACGGCTCTACAAGGGGGAGCTTTGGTCCAACAAAGCTTCCTTTTTTCTATCATCATTATAGCATGTCCCAGCAAAAAAGGCCACCAGAATCGCCCCCTACCAACATGATTAAGTACCCCGTTGCTATCCCATTTAAACACCAATAAGTTTCATGTGGAACACTGATTTTGGGTAAACAAAAACCCGTAGCATAACCGTACGTGCTACGGGCTAAAAAGGAGTAAGGGTGCAGTCTTAACCCAAAATCTTAAGGCTGCTTTTCTTTTACTTTGGAGGAGTAAAATGAAAAAATGTTAGTTTCAAGCTCACACTTAAAACATGTTAGGGTTGTTAGGTTGTTTGGGAAATCAATAAGGTGGGCTCCTCATTGACTATGATTACATCATACCGAATAAATGTGAAGAAAGTGTGAATTTTTCTCAATAATGGTTTAAGAAATGTTAAAGAAAATGCACGGCAATATTATCATTTGATAACGCGTACTGATGGGATTGTCACCGTGCTTAAAGTGGCACCACTTTTGGCCACTGAAAACTTAATAATTTACTAAATCAACCTCAAATAGTTGCCAACACCCGTTAATTTTGGCATAATGTAAGCAGTTACATTTTAAAATGGGTGTGTCCGGCGTCAACTAAATTCGACTGGCAACTTAGTGCCAATTTTAGTTGCTAAAACGCCGGACAATTCAACGTTTAAAGGAGGGATCGCTTAATGAATCCAGTTTTACAGGCTTACTTACTTGAAAATCACATTTCACTAAGCGATGTCGCGCGGCGTGGGCACCTTGAGCTCGCGGTTTTAAAAAAAATGTGCCGCAAGTCCTTAAACCAGTGGCCGATTTATTTTTTAAAGGCATTGGCAGCTGCAACGGAACGTTCGCCAGAACAAATTTTAGCCGATATCCTTAAATTGGAATTGCAACACACGGTTGTGCTGCGTACCGATTTAGATCACTTGACCATTATGGACGTGCCTTTTGCTAATAAGGAATTGTACGAAAAAGCCCGGGATTTGTTGCTAGTTTACATTCGTGCTGGTTTTTCTCCGTCGATCAGCGATGTTAAAACGGTGCGCCGCGCGCTACAGCGTAAAAAGCAGCGGACTGCTAAAGGCCAGTGAAACGCCTGGTTAACCAGACTCCCCCGCCTTGCACGGTAAACGTTAACGCATGATTTTGCGCATGGTCGGTTGGCGCCGGTGGCCTTTGACCCGCCGGTTTTTCACCCGCCGGTGCTGTTTTGCGTTCATGATTTTAAAGTGGCGCATTTCACCAGTAAACGGTTTGCCTAGCGCTCTAATGCGCAGCCATTCCGTCATCCCGGCAGCCATAGTCTGCGCAGTCTGGGCGCGTTGTGGCTGACCTTCTTTTTTTGCCGCTTGCACCACACTAGTTTGCAAATAAGTGACTAATTTTTGATGATACTGCAATAACGCGTCGGTTAACGGCGCGTTTTTATATTGGTTAAATAACTTTTCAATCTGCCGCATGGCATCCTTACTGTTTTGCGGCTGATAATACCGTTTTTGCGTAGTCAAAACACGACCTCCTCTAAGCTAAAGCCAATAAACATTGAATAATCGCCAAACTAACGACCACCGCAGCTACCCGTAAGTGCAGGCGTTTGTGCAGCACCATGATCGCAGCAAATTCCCGCAAAAACGCATTGGGTAAAAAGTAGCCCGCTGTGTGCGCACCGATGCCTTGGGCGTTAAAGCCGACTTGCCGCGCCAATAGGCCTGCACGAAAAATGTGGTAACCATTGGAGACGAAAATCGCCCGGTAACGCGGCCCAAAGCGCTGCTGAATCAAGCGCGCCGAAAACGCCATGTTTTGCCGGGTATTGGTGGACTGCAGTTCCACCGCAGTATCCTTTTCCGGCACCTGCAACTGTTCAACGGCGTAGCGCTGCATCGCTAGGGCTTCCGGCAGTTTTTCATCTGGACCTTGACCGCCACTAAACACTAAAAGTGGTGCTGGGCGCCCTTTTTCAATTTGTTTCTGGTAAAAGGTCACGCCCCGTTTGATCCGGCTGGCTAAAAGCCCGGAAATTTCCGTACCATTGAGTAAACCTGCGCCTAACACCACGATGGCTTGTTGTCGGTAGCGCGGCCGATGCAATTGGTAAACTAACGAAATGGTCAAATAATTCCAAAAATTTAAAAAAGCGTAGCCCACTAAAACGGGAACAAAGCTAAACAACAGCATCAATGGCGGCGGCAGCACATCGCCAAAAATTAACGCCTGCCAGACCACCAAGCCGCTTAAGCCAATGGCCAGCAGCAATCCGAGCAAATTGGTCAGCGAGTGGGCTTCGCGCCGCCAAACTTGGTGCGCGTTGTACAGCAAGAAAATAATCACGCCGTAAATACCTAGCAATAACGCCAACACTAACAAACCATCCACCAATAAAACCGGCACTAATAGCCAAGGATTACCGCTGCCCCAAGCACTGGTTAGCAACCAAATACCGCCTGCGATGAAAAAACCGTTGAGCCACACCCCATTGCGCAATTGTCGTCGCTCGCGGAAGTAACTCACACCAAATAATAGTAGTAGCCCAATGGCAATCACACCGCTGAGCACCTGAACTTGTTCCATGCTATCGCCTGCCTTCACATCACGCTTTGTGCCCATATTATCACATTGCCTAACCAAGTCCCAACTCACTGGACGTTATCCCGACCACAATTTTGAACCAACAAGAAAAGGGCTTACGCCGCCTTTTTTCGTTGATATCCGACACGTTTTGCCATCACCAGCGCGGTTAGCGGCACCGTTAAAACGACTCCTAACAGTGCGAACAAAACCAGCAAAACCTCAGCGATCAGCACTTTATTGTTGAGCAGTTCGCCTAAGGTGTACTGCAAATTAACAAACCAAATAAACAGTCCTAAAAAACCACCGAAAAAGCCAAAAAATAACGTGTTGAACGTGGTGCCGATAATCCGCTGTCCAGTGGTAAGCCCCGCGTGGAATAAGCGGCGCGTGCTAATCGCCGGGTGCTGGCGCAATAAGGCACTCAGACCAGCTGCAACTGCCATCGCTGCTTCCGCAATCGCACCTAGTGTGCTGAGCACGGCGGTTGCAATTGATACTTTCACAAAATCAATTCCCACTAACAACGACAAGCCTTCCAGCGTGTCACTATCTTCTAAACCAAAGCCTTGAACGGCAGCCCAGTATTCCACTGGTACCATCAGCACCAACAGGACCACTAACACCAAGACCGCCGCAAAAAATGCTGTTTGAGTGACTAACAAATCATCTTGGCCCACAAAAATGATCAGCGCTAGCATCAAAATGCCTAGCACTAAGGCAACTAGTAACGGTGAAAACTGCAACGCCACCAATAAAATGGCCAAAAATAGGCAGCCAAAATTTAACCACAAACTTAAAAATGCAGCGGCGCCTTGCCGGCCACCCACTAGCACCATCACGAATAACAATAAACCACTTAAGACTAACAACGTGTTCACAGCTAACCGCCTCCTTGGCCTTAACAACAAATCACCACAACTGCCACATCAGCACGCATTAAGCGCCGCTTCAAGCGCGCTTAATGCTTTGGTTGGCGGACGAATAACCGGCTGGCAAAAAAGCTGGTGAGTGGCACTGTTAACACAATGCCGATCCCGCTGATTAAACTTTGGGCTAACCCCAGCGACATGGTCATGTCAAAGGTGTACCCCCAACTGTTGCCATTGCGCAGTAACAAAACGGCTAACGGAAAAGCTTCCGCCACAAAAATTAGCAACAACACGTTAATCAGCGGTCCCATAATGGTGCGGCCCACCTGGCGGCCAGCTTGAAATAAGGCTGCGGCACTGATAGTCGGCTGATCTGTTTTCAAGGTGAACAGCGCTGCCACAATATCGGTGGCTTGATCCATCACGGCCCCTAAAGAACCTAACAAGGTTGCAGCTAAAAATAACGGTTGCGGGGCAACTTGTGTTACGTACGCTACAGACTCAAAATACAAGCCTTGGTGCTGGGTCAGCGCTAATGTTAGCGCGCTTAACCCCATGGCTAAGCCAGTACCGCTCACCGTTGCCAAAAAGACCACCAGCATTTGCCGGGTGCGGCCTAACACTAACCGGAGCGTTATCCCAGTAAATAGCAGCGCTAAAACGCCGAATAAAGTGAGGAACCCCGTGCTGTGCCACATTAAATCCAGTTCAATCGCACAAAAAAACAACGCAAAATTAGCCACCACGCTGACTAATGCCAATAGACCTGGCCAACGTAATAATAACAGCACAACGGCCACCACTAAATAAAGCAGTCCTAGCACCACTGTGTCCCGCTTCAAATCTTTTAACTGCACGCCGTGATTGGTTAAGCTGACAAACACTTGTTGGCCTTTGCGGTAACGCTGATCAAGCGCGCTCGAAGCGGTGTAAGTGTTGCGTGCCTGCACAGTTTGGCCCCGCCGGGAACCGTTTAACAAGCGGCCGGACACCTGCTGCGTACTTTGCCGGTCACGATTGTGGAATTCATCTTGAGTTGTTGTCTGATGTAACGTTTGGGTGGCGGTGACTTGTATCAACGGTTGCTGATAAAGCGGCGCGTTGTACCTGGTTGCCACAACGACCACCAACCCTAACAGCAGCAATCCCCACTGCCAATAACGTTTCCAGCGCATTTTATCACCACGAATCTATTTTCCTTAGTGTAGCACAAAAAACGGTGAGACAATGCAGTTCCCCCAACCAGAAAATCTGTTTTTTTAATCCGCCACTGCACACCTACACTAGGCAACTAAAATAAAAAAGGCGGCACCACAACCTGTTGGTGTCGCCTGAATTTATTGACTTAAAAACGTTAGCGCCGGCTTGATTATTTTTCCAATAATAATTGGTAGGCGTACCGTTCTTCTTTAGGTTCGTGCATGTAAATAATGCCTTGATACTGAAAACCGTTTTGTTTAATCACATGTTGCATCCCTAAATTTTGCGGGTGCGTGTCGATCCGCACGTCCGCATAGCCCAGTTGGCGGGATAACGTCAACAAGTTAGTCAGCAACACGTTTGAAAGGTGCTGGCCGCGGTACCCGCTGGCCATGGCAATCCGGTGCACCGACGTGTACTTGGCATCTGGCGTGCCCCGCCAATTACCGCGTTCAATCACTTGATAGTTCGGGTCGGTGCCTTGCAACAACGTGGCCGTGCCCACAATTTCGCCGTCACGGACCAGCACATAGTTTAAACCGGCGGCAATATCCGCTTTAAAATCACTTTCCGCTGGGTAGCCGTGCTGCCACTGGTCGACGTGTTGCTGGTGTAAATAGGCTTTGGCACCATTTATAATGGTCATTACCGCAGCTAAATCTGCTGGTGTTGTTTTTCTTAAATATGTGACGGTCATGCTAAAACCTCCTAGATAAATTGAGGCTGGAAAAATATTTTTTTAGATAGCCTCTAGCTTGTTTTACCGCGTTTGAACACGCAAAGCTACCAATTTTGGCAGGTGCGCTAACCCCACAGCAAAACAGGATAAAAAATATTATCGCTATTTTCTGCCAGCTTTTCAAGCTATTTGTTGTATTTTTTAACGTCTTTTTCAGGTAATCCTTAGGTGATTTTAATTTTTTCTGAAAAAGGGGGGGGCCGGCCTAGGCAAATTTGGCGCACCGGCGGTGATTTCATGCTAGAATAAACTGGACATTTACCGGTGAGGAGGAATTTTGATGGCAGATGAAGCATTTCAAATTCATTTACAACAATTAAAGCAAAAATCACCTGGTTTTCTGGAAACCATTTACGCATTGGGCAATGGCCACATTGGTGTGCGCGCCAGCAACCCGCTGCAAGGCAACTCCCCGGCTTATTCAGGCAAACCAGGGCTATTTGTCAACGGCTTTTATGACTTGAGTCCGATTCACTACGGCGAACCATACTATGGGTACGCGCACAACAACCAGACCATCTGCGAGCTGCCGGATCCGCGCTATTTGATTTTTGAAGTCGACGGCGTGCGTTCGGACAAAACGCCGTACAACGTGGAAACCATTGATAAAACTTGGGATATGGCCAGCGGCTTACTGGACGAAACGTTTCAGATCACGACGCCAACCGGCAAAACGTTTACGTTAACGTTGGACTCTTTTGTCTCCCAGGCAGAACGCCATTTATACGTGGTGCGCTATGATATTCGCGCGCTGAACTTCAGCGGCGGCATTAAAATTTTCAAGCGCCACGATTACGTTAACCAGCAGATTCCTCGGGCTACCGCAGACATCCGCCGGGCGCAGCGGAGCAACACGTTAATGCAGACTTACCTGCCAGCCACCGCGCCAATTATGGAGCTGAGCACCCAAAAAAGTCAGTTGGGCCTGTTAGTCGCGTTGCGCTTTTTAGGCGACGATCCCCGGGTCACGCTGACCACGCAAAATGATGTGCCCTGCTACCAAATCAATTTAGATTTAACCCCTGAGCGCAGCGCCCAGTTCACTTTTGGCTATGCCATCGGCGACGTTCACGATTTATTGGCGTTTAAGCTGCACCAGCAAAGCAATGTGGAAGCCACTGTGGCGTTGTTAAAAGAACAGACGTTTGAAGAGGCGTTTGCGGCCTCTGCTGCCCGCACCCAACAATTTTGGCAAGACAGCGACATCGTCATCGAAGGCGACTCCAGTTTGCAAAAAGGCATCCGCTTTAACTTGTACCACCTGTTCCAAGCTGCTGGCCGGGATCACTTGACGGCCATCCCCGCCAAAGGCTTAACTGGCACCGGCTATGAAGGGCATTATTTCTGGGATACAGAAATGTACATGCTGCCGTTTTTCATCTATACGCAACCAGAAATCGCCAAAGCATTGTTAGGCTACCGCTACACAACGTTGCCAGCTGCTGGGCGCCGGGCGCGGGAGATGGCCATTAGTGCCGGTGTTTTGTTCCCTTGGCGCACCATTAATGGCGAAGAAGCCAGCGCCTACTACCCGGCAGGCACCGCGCAAATTCACATCAACGCGGACATCGCCTACGCCACGGATTTGTATTTACGGGCCACTGGTGACACCGATTTTCTGAAAAGTGCCGGCTTTGAACTGATTTTAAACACCGCCCGTTTTTGGCTAGCGTACGGCAATTATGCCACTTATGGCCCGCAGCGCGGACATTTTGTACTCAACCGTGTCACCGGTCCAGACGAATATACCGCCATGGTTGATAATAATTATTACACCAACCGAATGGCCAAAAATAACTTGGCATTGGCGGTGAAATACGCAGACAAAATGGCGAAAATCGCACCAGAAAAACTGACGGATTTAGCCGTCACACAAGATGAACGGGCAGCCTTTGCAGAAGCGGCGGACAAAATGTATTTGCCTTACGACGCCAAACATAAAATTAAGCTGCAAGATGACAATGCGCCCAACCGGCCGCAGTTTGACATCGCTCACGAACCAGCCACTAACTTCCCGCTGCTATTACACTACCACCCACTAGTTTTGTACCGTTACCAATTGAACAAGCAAGCGGATACGCTAATGAGCGCGCTATTGTTCCCGCTGGATCAGGATGAAGCCCAGTTAAAACGGGATTACGACTATTATGAAAAAATCACCACCCACGATTCCTCGTTATCCCGGGCGGTGTTCAGCATTTTAGCCAATCGAATCCACCAACCGCAAAAAGCGGCGGATTACTTCATGGATTCCAGTTTAACTGATTTAACTGATTTGCAAGGCAACTCCGAAGACGGCATCCACGCCGCAAACATGGGCGGCAGCTGGCTGTCCTTGGTTTACGGTTTCGCCGGCATGCACTATGGCAAGTCCGGGCTCACGTTTGCACCGCACTTACCGACTAGCTGGCAGCGGCTGAAATTCAAGATCAAGTACCGCGGCCGCCAAATCGCTGTGGATCTGCAACAAGCCGCCATCACGTTTACGTTATTACACGGCAAACCGCTCACGGTTTATTGCCAGCAAGAACCTTGTGAATTAACTTTGAAAAATCCGAGTAAGCAAGTGTCATTAACGGACAGCACCAACTAAACGCGCGTTAGCTTTTAAAAGCAGCGCTGACAAACAAACGTGCAAGTACGCACTGCCTGACAGTTGGTTAATAACGACTAACAAAAAGCGGTCGTGATAAAAGTAACCCTTTTATCACGGCTTCTTTTTTTAATGCTGCCTAGCCACGCAAACCACCGCCGCTTATTTGGCTTTAAGCACGCTGCAAGTTACGCCAAGCACTGATACAAGCTCAGCTAGACAGCTTAACGATTATATGAGTCTAATAGTTGCTAAAAAAAGTTATCCGTTCTACTATTAGTAATAGAATGTGTGTACTGACTCACAATCGCAGTGCCAGTGAAATGAATTGGGAAAGGCAGTGGATAGGATATGATGAAAGTTATTTCATTACGCGTCACTGATGATGCAATCGTGCTGACTTACCGCCGCGCAAACCGGCAAGAACAGCAAAGCGTCATTACTTATGACCCGCAGCAAAGCATTGGTGCCAATCTGGAAAAAATTCGCGAGCGCTTGGTCGGCATCACCTTTGATGTCGCGGTAATCGAGAATCCATTGGCCTATGAATTTTCCGATACCATTGTGGGCATCAACCACCAACGGATCGACATTGGTTTAGCTTTGACTAACATGCTCAACGTGCCGGTGGTCAGCCAGCAAACGGTTAAAGTATTAGGCTTGGAAAAAGCGGCTGCGCGCAAGCAAGCTTATAACCAATGGCATTTAGATTACTACGGCCAATATAACGGCAAACGCAATTACGGCCAAGAATCCATGCTCACCATTGGTAACGGCTTTTTCGGCCTGCGGGGCAGCTACGTTGAAGCTCGGGCAGATCAGGATAATTATCCTGGGACTTACATTGCCGGCTTGTACAACCAGCTGACCACTAAAATCAACGACCGCGACGTGGTGAACGAAGATTTGGTCAACATGCCAAACGCGCAATTTTTAACCTTTAGCGTGGATCACCAAACGCCATTTACCATTAAAGAAGAAAACATTCAAGACATCTACCGCAGTTTAGACCTACAAACCGGCGAACTGCGCACCACCATGATGATTCAGCTGGCAACCGGCCATGCGTTAAAAGTGGTCACCACTAAAGTGGCGGACATGCACAACTGGCATCAATACGCGATTCGCTACCAGTTAACCCCGCTGAACTTTTCTGGCAGTTTACAAGTTTACTCCGAAATTGACGGCAGCGTCATCAACAGCAACGTGGAACGGTACCGCAATTTCAACTCCCGCCACTTTGACGTCACCGAAATGAGCACTTCTGGCAACGAAGCTTACTTAGCTGGCCAAACCAAAACGTCGCAAGTCAAATTTGTCATCGGCAGTAAGCTGACCAACGGCAACGACAACACCCCAGCCAAACTTTCCACGCCTAGCCAACCAAACATTGTCCGCCAAGAACTTTCTTTAGACGTGACCCAAAATCAATCTTACACCTTTGAAAAAAGCGTGGCGTTATTTACCAGTTTGGAAACTAAAGCTAGCGATTTAATGACGGCCACTGCCGATGAATTGCACCAAGCCAGCTTTAGCCAAAGTGAAAAACATAGCGACGACTTTTGGCAAGACATTTGGCACAACGCGGATATTCAAATCGAAGGCGACTTAACCAGTCAGAAACTAACCCGGGTGAACATTTTCCACACCTTTGTTTCTGCGACACCAACGGCTAATCCACACCTGGATGCGTCTGTCGGCGCGCGGGGCTTGCACGGCGAAGCTTACCGGGGCCACGTGTTCTGGGACGAAATGTTCATCATCCCGTTTTACGCGCTCCATTATCCAAAATTAGCGCGCCAACTGTTGATGTACCGTTACCGCCGGTTAGAAGCCGCGAAAAAGTACGCGGTTAGCGAAGGCTACAAAGGTGCGATGTTCCCGTGGCAATCGGGGATGTACGGTGACGAGCAATCGCAGTTTGTCCACTTAAACCCGTTGACGCAAAAATGGGACCCGGACAACAGTCGCCTACAGCGCCATGTTTCCTTGGCAGTGGCGTATAACGTTTGGGTTTACTATCACTACGCTAACGATAAAGACTTCATGCGCCAATATGGGATTCAGATGTTACTGGATATTGCCCGCTTCTGGATTAGCAAAGCCGTCTACAACCCACAAACCAAGCGCTATGACATTAAAAAAGTCATGGGGCCAGACGAATTCCACGAAGGCTACCCGAATAGCGATGAAGAAGGCCTGACCAACAACGCCTACACCAACATTATGGTCAGCTGGCTGTTTGAAACCGTTACTTACCTGCGTGGTAACGTGGTGGCTGAAAACACCTTTAAACAAGCTTTAAAAGACGCCGGTATTGACGGCAAGTTATACCAAAAGATGACCGAAATCGGCCACCGGCTAACGCTAGATGTTAACGACAGCGGCATTATCGGCCAGTTCCAAGGCTACTTTGACTTACCAACATTAAACTTTGAAAACTACCGCAAGAAATACGGTGACATTTCTCGGATGGATCGGATATTAAAGGCAGAAGGCCACACACCAGATTCCTATCAAGTGGCTAAACAAGCCGACGCGCTGATGGCCTTTTACAACTTCGACTTCAGCCATGTCAACCAAATCCTGAAACAAATGGGTTACAATTTACCCCACGAATTCCTAACCCATAACATTGAATACTACTTGGCCCGCACCACCCACGGTTCCACATTATCGCGGATCGTCTACGCCGTGCTGACCTTAGTGGACAACAACATGGATCAATCTTGGCAACTCTTTTCCCAAGCGCTGTTTTCCGATTACTACGACATTCAAGGCGGCACCACTGCCGAAGGAATTCACTTAGGCGTTATGGCGGCCACACTGATGCTGGAAACTCGCAACTACGCCGGCATCAACGCGCTGACCGACGTGATTACCATCACGCCCCACTTACCGAAGCACTGGCGCCGGATTACCTTTAGCCAGCACTTCCGCGGCGTGCGTTACCACTTTGAAATCACCCAACACGCTATCACAGTCACGGCGGACAAACCAACTAAAATCAACGTGGCGGACCAATCATTGCCACTAAAAGCCGCACAGCCACTGACGGTGAACTACCAAGGCAAACCCTTGCGTGCACTGAAATAATCTCAACAGCCTAACGATAATGGACAATGACAATTAGAGGAGGACGTTAACATGGTAAACTTTGACGCAATTAAAGGATTCGTTTTTGACTTAGACGGTGTTGTAACGGATACATCCCGCTACCACGCTAAAGCTTGGGGCCAGCTGGCTGACAAGCTGGGGGTGAACTACCCCAATTTAGGCGACGCGGTCAAAGGCATCAGCCGGATGGACGCGTTGGAAATGATTTTGAAAAAAGGTGGCCTGGAAAATAACTACAGTGCCGCTGAAAAAGAAAAATTAGCCACCGAAAAAAATGATAACTACGTGCAACTGATTCAACACATGACACCAAACGACATTTTGCCCGGAATGGCTGCGTTTTTAAAAGAATTGCAAGCCAACGATTACGGCATTGCCTTAGCTTCCGCATCTAAAAACGCGCCCACCATTTTGGACAAAATCGGCTTAAAGGACGTGTTCACTAAAATTGTGGATCCAGCCACGCTGAGCCATGGTAAACCGGACCCAGAAATCTTCGTCAAAGGCGCGCAGTTACTAGATTTAAAACCAGAACAGTGCATCGGTTTAGAAGACGCTGCGGCGGGCATCACCGCCATTAACGCTGCTAACGAAGTGTCGGTGGGCATCGGCAGTAAAGACTTGCTTCACGAAGCAGACATTAACTTCGCCGACACCGAAGACGTAACGCTGGCAAACATCAAAGCAGCCATGCAATAAAAATAACGCAAAACAAAACGGGAAAGTCACTCAATAACTGGTAATTTCCCGGAGCGACAATATTTGGAAATAAATAGCTAAAAAGCGCGTCAGTATGACGCGCTTTTGTTTTACAAAAATGTTGTTAACAAAGCAACAATGGCTAGCCCGCCTTGGGTTAGAATAATTTTCTTATCGCTGGTGATGCTACCATATAAGGCCACTAAAATAATATAAATCAATAATAAACGACTTATTTCCATTGCTGCAGTTGCAAAAAAGACACTATATAATAATCCCACCGCAATTAGGCCATTATAAATCCCTTGATTCTTAAGCAACGTGTTAACGTGTTTCGCCTTCAAATCAGCGCTTGACAGCTTAAATACGCGACTAGTGGCAGCCGAAGTTGTGACAAATGTTTCCAGATACATGATATAGCAAAATTCTAAAGCAACTAAAACAATCAATATTTTTGCAAACAGCGACATAGTTGACCCTCCTTGTCTGATCCAGTTAATCACAGCCCACTATAAGCTAATGAAAAAACATTGCAACTTATTTTAATCACGACTTAATCATTATTTCCTAAAATTCGAGTCAAAAAAAGACCCATTCGTCAATAACGAATCAGTCTCCAAAACTTTCAGCAACACGCGTTGACAAAGACCTAATTTCCCCCGTTTTTTGCTGGCCACTATTTTTTCACGATGATTTTACTCCGCGGATTCATTTTAATTTCATAGGTCAATAAAAATGACGCCACTAAAAAGGCGGTGACCACTAAGTAAGGATAATGGTAGTTCATATCTAGCAAGGCGCCGGACATAATCGGCCCAATCACGTTACCCACACTGGTTAAAGACATGTTCAATCCGTTAATCAAGCCTTGGTTGGCAGAACTGGCTTTGGTCAGCAACGTGGTAATCGCCGGGCGCAGCAAGTCAAAGGCGGTGAAAACTAACAAAGTTGCCACCACTACCGCCCATTTGGCATGGGCTAAAATAATCCAAACCGTGCCCACAAAACTAAAGAAGAAACAATAACGAATCAAGCGAGTTTCATTAAAGCGATTGACCAGGCGATCGAACAGCGCCACCTGCATGAACAGCGAAATTAACCCGTTTAACGTCAGCACCAACGCAATGTTGCCTAACGTAAAGTGGAACACTTCGTTGACATAAATGCTGTAGATGCTTTCAAAGCCTTGCAAACCAAAGGAAGAGACTAAAATCATGATGAACAGCAGCACCACCGATTTGGTCAAAAACCCTTTAATGTCGCTAGGGGCTTGCGCTTTTTCTGACGTGGGCACCACGTCGCTAGCCAGCAGCTCCTTTTCCTGCGGCAACAGTAAAATTAGCGCCACCATGCTCAATAGCCCTAATAACGCAGCGCTCCAAAACGGCGCTTTGTAATCGATGTTGGCTAACAGTCCACCGAGCCCGGGGCCTAAAATCAAGCCACCGCTAAACGCCGCCGACAGCCAGCCGATCACCCGGGCCCGCTGCTGGCGGGAGGTGATGTCAGCGGCCATCGCCATCGCCGTGGGCGCCACCATCGCTGCAGACAAACCACCCACTGTCCGGGAAATGTTAAACATGTACAGTTTGTTGGTCAGCGCAAACAAGACTTCTGAAAACATGAATAAAAAAAGCCCGACTGCCAATACTGGCTTGCGGCCGATCCGATCAGACAAGCGCCCCACAATCGGTGACGCCACAAATTGCGCAAAGGCGAACAGCGCACTCATAATCCCCATATCTGTCGCAGTTAAATGCAGCTCATTTTTAATGAACGGCATCACTGGAATCACAAGCCCAATGCCTAAACACACTAAAAACTCACTAAAAATTAAAATAAAAATTGCGCGTCTTTTCTTAGTTGACATGGCAATACGCCCCCCCCTACCCAATTTTTTTCGTATTCTTAATAGTATACTGTTGCTAGCGCTTAAATAGCAAGCAAAAAAGCTGTTTTCTTAGGATGTGCAGACAGATGCGAGAAGGTGTGTAGGGTAGTAGCGCCAAAACGCAGCTAAGCACGTGGCTTAGCTGCGTTTGTTTGTGGAGGTGATAGTATTTTTTGGGGTGGTTAATCAAGTTAGCCACAAGCAAAACAGATAAGCTGAGCTACAAAGAAACACATTTGCTTTGCGAATCATGTCTTTTTTAGGCTGAGACTCAGCAGCTAAGCGCCTTTTTAATCACTCTGTTATAAACGTGGTTGAGCAGACAACTATTTCCGTCTAGCTACAAAAAGCAGACAATCCGCTCCGCGAATCATCTGCTTTTTTAGGCTAGTACTCAATAGTTACCCGTCTGCTCAACCACTCTTTAAAATATTACGCCACTTTCTAGCATGATGTTGCTGAATGGGGTGTTTTCGCCGGTGCGGATGAACGCTTTGTTGTTGGCGTTGCCTAGGCGTTTTTTCATTTCTGCGTGGGGAATGTAAGTGACAGCAATCCCTGGCAGCAAGGCTTTGATCGCTGCTTCTTGCTGGGGGTTATCTGTTTTAATTTCTTCTGCTAAGTAGATGCGTTGCACTTTTAATTCGGTCAACACGTTTTTTAATACGTCGATAAATTTTGGTTGGCCCATGGTGACGCACAAGTCAATTTTCTTGCAATCTGGTGGTACTGGCATCCCAGCATCGCCGATGGCTAAGGTGTCAAAATGGCCCATATCTGCGATGACACTGGCAATTTCTGAATTAAATACGCCTGATTTTTTCATAATTTTTCCTCCTTAAACTTAATCTAAAACGGTGCCGACTTCGGCTTTCATCGGAATGGAATCCATTGCGCCGGCCCGTTGTACGGTTAATGATGACGCCGCATTAGCAAATTGAATTGCGGCAGTTAAGTTGCTTAAATCTGGTTCTAACTGCGCTGCCATAGCACCGATAAAGGTGTCGCCGGCTGCGGTGGTATCCACTGGGTGTTCCACTTTATGTGCTTTGACTACGTCGCTTTGGCCGGCAACATTATAGTAAACGCCTTTTTCACCTAATGTGATGATGGTGTTTTTAACGCCTTTTTTGGCAAAAGCGGCAGCAACTGCATCGTAATCCGCGCGATTTTCTGCTTTATGGCCGGTTAAGCGCCATGCTTCGGTTTCATTTGGCGTGACCACATCAACTAACGGCCAGAGTTCTGCTGGTAAATCAGTGCTAGCTGGCGCTGGATTCAAAATGGTCAAAACCCCAGCTGCTTTGGCAATTTTGAAGGCTTCTACGATTGGTTCAACGTTGGTTTCCAACTGGGCGATCAAAATGTCCGTGTTTTTGATTTGTTCAGTTGCTTCCCGAACAGCCAGCTTGCTGACTTGTTTGTTAGCACCGCCTTCGACCATGATGGTGTTGTGGCCGTCTGGTTCCAAGACGATAAACGCTTCGCCGGTGTTGGCGTTACGCAAAACTTTCACCATGTCGATGTCGATGCCTTCAGCTTTGCATTTATCCCGCAACATTTCGCCGGCTGCATCTGCACCCGTTGCGCCGATAAAATGCACCTGCGCGCCTAAACGTTGCGCTGCAACAGCTTGGTTAGCGCCTTTACCGCCAGCAGCTTGGGAGCTGGCTTTGGACAGCGCGATGGTTTCGCCTTGAACTGGCATGTGTTCTAACGGAATGTGAATGTCTAAGTTTAAACTACCTAATACTGTAATGTGTTTTGCCATGATTATTCCTCCTGCAAGTTAAAATCTGATTTAGTCGTCACTGGTTGAATCGCGCCGGACTAAAGTAACCGGCTTGACAATCACCTGCCGTGGCCGGACCGGGTCAGCTAAGCGCGCTTGCAATAGCGCCGCTGCTTCACGGCCAATCGTCACCACTGGCTGGTGAATGGTGGTTAAATTTAAATAATCTGCGTAGTCTGTGTCGTCGTAGCCCATTAATTTAACGTTTTCGGGGATTTGTTTGCGCGCTTGGCGCACCGCTTTAATGATACCCAGCGCCACTTCGTCAGCTACCGCCCAAATGGTCAAGTGCGGCGCTGTAGCAAAATCCTGCATGATCTGGCGGCCAGTCAGCGCGCCAGCTGATTTTTCAAGCGCGCTAGTTTGGTAAATAGCCGCGATTTCAACTTGGCGCCGTGCTAATTCTGCTTTCACCGCAGCAATCCGCAAATGAATGTTAGCAGACTGTTGCCGCGGTACCACTAAAATTATTGGCCCTTGTTTCACTGCCGCTAAATGGGCCGCCACCAGCTGACCACCTTGGCGCTCATTGACGATGATTTGATCGCCTGCTTGGTCCCCTTCGTTTTGGTCTAGCAAAACGTAAGGAATCCGCAGCCGCCGCAATTTTTTCAGCAGTGGGTCCTGGCCATCCAGCTGGGAAGCGATGATGAACCCATCCACTGACCGGTGGATCAGCTGCTTCATGTATTGTTGCGCCTTAACATTGTCGCCGTCCGTGCTGACCAAAAAAGTGTCCGCCGCTTGATCATAAAGGTAATCCTGAATGCCGCGGAACAAATTTGCAAAAAATGGATTTTGAATTTGCGGCACTAACACGCCAATGGTCCGCCGCCGCACCGTTAAGCGGGTATTGCGCGCGGAAAAATTGGCCACATACCCTAGGTCAGCTACCGCCTGCCGCACCTGCTTGTGGGTGGCTGCTGGAAAGCGAGCGCCTTTGTGGTTTAAAATTTGTGACACCGTGGTCACCGACACGCCGGCTTTAGCGGCGACGTCTTTAATCGTGGTTTTTTTATTAAGTTGACTCATCTTCACCTGTCATCCAATCATTGTCTGGTTACCTTAAGCTTAAGCGATTTAACAGCCAGACACAATGCTTGGTTTACGGTTTAAACTTGTGAAATCAAATAACCACCAAAAATCACGAGAATCACGCCGACAACCATGCCCCATTTCTCGCGGTGAGTTTTGCTTTCGTGCATCAACCAAACGCCACCAACGGCCGCAACCGCGGAACTCATTTGGGAAAGGGTGTACGCCGTCGCCAAGCCTAAGGCCGACATGGACGCAATCAACATGCACAAATTACCTAACGCCCAAGCTAACCCGGTTAAAATGTTTTTCAGCGTATATTTATCTTTGTAACCGCCAGTTTCTTTAGCGACAAAACGGACGCACAACAAACCAGCGATGACCATGCCGATCGCTTCAGGTAATACAACGCCCCAGCTCATCTGTGTTTGCAAGGTATCTGCATTGACGTGGCCAAGTTGCGCATGCTGGTAAAACTTAGGAATGGTGGAGTAAATCCCAAAACCAATGGTGGACAAAATCAGTGCCCGCCAACCTGCTGCCGTGCTGCCACTTTTTTCAGGACCACGAACTTTCGCATCCCGGAAGGACACTAACAACCCGCCAGCGCCAACTAAAACAACTGCAACAACGCCAAAAATCACTTTTTGGCCAGTATCCCATTCATGGAAAAATAAAGCCGCAACCGCCGCATTGACGATTAATTGCATCGCACAGGACATCGGGTAGGCTTTTGAAACCCCCATATCCCGTAATGCAGTAAATTGTTGGAAGTTCCCCCAAGTCCAGCAAGCACCGGCAGCGATGCCGACCCACCAAACTGCCATGGGAATTTTAATCGGGTTGACCAGCGCCAACACCACGGAAAAAATCACGGCACCATAAGTGATTCCTAGCGTTTGTTTAGCCGGTGTCCCACCTAATTTACCGGAAATGATGCCTTGGTTACCCCACATAAAAGCAGGTACCAATGCCACTAATATCATTAACATTAACTGCAACCTCCTGAAGTCATCTAGCTGATTTAAATCCTAAGTAAAACGTTTTATCAACTAAGTTTTCCCTGTAACCGTTAACCTGGAACCGCTAGAAAAACAGCGATTAACTAGTGCCAAATGTCGGGTAAGGTGCGGCTACAACAAAAATGAATTACCGCTCAGTACCCTAAATGATGAGCTTGATTAAAGGCGTGGGCTATTGGTTAGGTAAAACGTTTTACTAAACATTTCTAGAAAATAGTATAGCACATGCTGGCAATCGCTTACAAGCTGTTTTTGGAGAAAAATAACCGCATCCTGCTTTTTTTATAATGAAAGAACTGATGTAACCACTACCTGCAAAAGTATTATGATAACTTTTTTACCGCACCAATTTTCTTGCTAAAATTAGCCATATTGGACTACACTGAAATTGGAAAGCGCTTTTATAGTTGTTAATGACTTTAGGAGGTCTTATCATGATTCGAGAATTTGCTAGTCCCGCTCATTACGTTCAAGGAAAAAATGTTTTTCAACACCCACAAGACTTTTTAGCACCGCTAGGATCCCGGCCTTTGCTGCTTTGCGATAATGTTGTCTGGAAAATTGTGGGACAGCAACTCAGTCAAACATTGACTAAAAATCACTTAATACCAGTGCGAGCTGTTTTTGGTGGCGAAGCATCAGAAAAAGCAATTAATGCGGCCAGTCAGACAGCCACAACACAACAATGTGATTTTATCATCGGTTTAGGCGGTGGCAAAACGCTGGACACTGCGAAAAATATCGCCGATAAACTTAGCTTGCCAGTTGCGATTTTACCCACAGTGGCGTCTACAGATGCACCTTGTTCTGCTTTATCCGTTTTGTACACACCAGATCACCAATTTCTTAAATACGCCTTCTATCAGAAAAATCCTGACTTAGTTTTAATTGATACCCAAGTAGTTAGCCAAGCACCGGTCAGAATGCTGATTTCAGGAATTGGCGATGCCATGGCAACTAACATTGAAGCGCAAGATGTTGCACGCGGTTATAACCATTCCATGCTAGGAAACGCGCCCACCACTGCTTCTTTAGCCATTGCCCAAACTTGTGCCGATAATTTATTTAAGTACGCACACGCTGCCGTTGCTGCCGCACGCAAACACGTGGTGACGCCTGCCTTAGAAACCGTGGTTGAATCCAACACCTTACTCAGCGGTTTAGGCTTTGAAAGCTCTGGCTTAGCAGCAGCACACGCAATTTATGATGGTTTTACTGCTTTAAGCGGCGCTAGTGAAACTATGATGCACGGTGAAAAAGTCGCTTACGGTTATTTATGTGAATTGATGCTGGATAACGCACCAACGGAAAAATTAAATCGGTTCATTCAATTCAATCGCTCACTAGGCTTACCAACTACCCTCGCTGATTTACAGCTAAAAGACGTGACGTATGAGCAACTGCTAAAAGTTGGTAAACAAGCTATAATTCCAAGTGAAACCATGACTCAAATGCCATTTAATGTTACTGCGGCTGATGTTGCTGACGCGCTGATGGCAGTCGATGCGTACGCCAGCCAATTAAAGTAGCGGTCAGTGTTTATGACTTTATAGTTTATGGAGGTGTTAGGTTTTTAATCTTATGTTTAAAACCAACATCTTTTACTTTTTTAAGTGCTCATATATATATGCCGTTTGAGCAACCCGTTTTGTGCCACTTTTTTTTATAAAAAAATCAACGTCATTGGCTAAACGTTGATTTCATCGGCTTAATGGCCTTAAATTTTTTACTTTAAAATTGGTGCTAATTGAGAATGTCGGGTAGCCCACTTTGACCATTACTGACCAATTAAATAAAGCAATTTTTTGCTTGAAAGCGTTGTTATAGAAGTGTTTTTAAAACCTTTTTATCGTTAGCAGCTACCCCGGGTAGCCGGACTCCGGATACCCAGACCCCCCGGATACCCGGACTCCGGCTATCCGGTTACGCCACTGACGCTTGCACCAGTCGTAAAAATACTGGTGGGGAAAAATAAACGTGCTTTAACAAGCAGCTGTTTCCGCTTGCCATGTTTCAACTTGGCAGTTTTCGCCTTAGTTGAATGGTCAACGCCTGGAACATCAGAGATTTTCGGCACGAAAATCTACCTTAATTGTGGAAGAGTAGCTACAGACAGGCAACCATTTGCTGCGCAAATAATTACCTGTCTTAGGCTAATGCTCAACAGCTAAGCGCTTGTATTTGATTCTTTACCGTCGCTGCTGTAAACGTGCTTTAACAGGCAATTGTTTCCGCTTAGCTACAAATCAGGGCCATTTGCTTTGCAAATAACCCTGATTTTAGACTAATGCTCAACAATTCCCGCCTGTTAAAGCACTCTCTATACATCTACATGATGCTTCAATTTTGGGAAGACGTGGGTATCTGACCATTTCATTAGGGCGCCTTGGGCCACTAACGCCAAAATGGTGCCGTAGCCGATTGCTTCTAATTTGCCAGTCATCAAAAACGCCACCAGCGTGATGGCCAATGGGGGCAGGTAGCTGACCCACTGGCCTAAGATCGCTGAGCCATGTAAATATTTAAACCGCAAAATGTAAGAAAGATCGTCATTAGGGTGCATCAAAATATTGGCGCGCTGGTAAATCGAAACAGCAGCGGACACCGTTAAAATGCCCAATGTGTCCAGCACTAAGCGCCAAAACAAGTTCATTTCCGCAACGCCTAACCAAGTCCAGACAAACGTGAAAAACGACACCAGGTAGCTAAACGGCAAGGTGTACAGCAGGTTGGAGACAAAACGCCGACGGTCAAAATGGCCTAGTAACAGCTGGTTAGCTAAAGTGACCACAATCCCGTATAAAAACAACGTGGTTCCCAGCGGAATGTGCAGCCAATCCGCTAAATTCACCGATGAGCCGGTCCAGACGGCACTGCCTAAATGCGTGGCGATGGTAATCCCATTACCTGCCGCATTCATGAAAATTGAAATCACTAAAAAATCCATCCGTTGCCGAAAATCACGCATTTTGGCCATGTTGTCCCCTCCTTTTACCGCAAATTGCAATCCCTTTTAGTTTAGCACACATCAGTCAGCAGCTGAACAAACAACAGTTAAGCGCCGCTTCAAGCGCGCTTAACTTTGACTAATGCATTAAAAAAGGCCGCGGCAACACCGCAGCCCCATGGCTAATTTTATGCAAACAGGACAAAGTAGCCGATTACCAGTGCCCCTAAAATAATTCGGTACCAACCAAAGGCTTTAAAGTCATTTTTCTTAATGTAATTCAACAAGAAACGAATCGATAAGTACGCGACGATAAACGAAACCACCACGCCGATGAATAACACCCAGCCTTGTTCAGCGTTAAAGGCGTTACCGTGGGCATAGAATTTCACAATTTTTAATAGTGACGCCCCTAGCATAGTGGGAATCGCCATGAAAAAGGAAAATTCTGTCGCCACATAACGCGAAGCGCCGATAATGATGGCCCCTAAAATCGTTGCGCCAGAACGAGATGTCCCAGGCACTAACGATAATAGTTGGAAAAGCCCAATAAACAGCGCCGTTTGGTAAGGTAAGGTGTTCAAATCGCTAAATTTTGGTGTCAGCCCGCGATTGTGATTTTCGATGACGATGAACAAAATCCCGTAAATAATTAACGTTGCGGAAACCACCGCCCAATTCATTAAATGGGCATCCATCCAATCATTTAACGGCAGCCCCACAATCACAGACGGCACGATGGCCAGCAAGACTTTCCACCATAGCGTCCAAGTATGGCTACGTTCCCGATGGGATTTTCGTGGTGAAAAAGGATTCAGTTTGTGAAAATACAGCACCACCACTGCCAAAATCGCGCCTAACTGAATCACCACGTTAAACATATCTGTAAACGCTTTGGTTTCATTCAGCTTGATAAATTCATTCACTAGCACAATGTGGCCGGTGGAACTGATCGGCAGAAATTCGGTGATGCCTTCAACAATCCCAAGAATCACCGCTTTAATCATATTTAACAACCGCAATACCTCATTTCAAAAAATGTCGCGCTGTTTGGTGCAAGCGCCGCTACGTTGGCAAACCAGGTGCAACCCAGTTCGCCAGCACAATGCAATAAAACATTATACCACAGCGACTTACAGCGCACCATTTTCTTTTAGCTGCCGTTCAGTTAAGTAGGCATCCAAATAGTCAAAGGCCAATTCACCGACGTCCGCCACGCTGAAGCTAACTGGTTCTTGGGCACTCAGATCTTCCGCTGCTTCTGGAATGGTCAAATCCTGTAAAGTGACCAAGTTGCCGTCAAATTGTAGCGGAATCCCGATAAACGTGTCCGTTGACTGGCGTAAACGCACCCGCAGCACCCGTGCCAACACCCGTGCTTGCTGAATCAACGCTGCAAACAAATCAGTGCTGCCATCGAACAAACGTTCATCATTTAAAACTGGCTGCTTGGTAAAGTGACGTTCCCGGTTTACTGCGGCAAAATAAGCCATCATTTGCAAATAATCCGCTTGGGTGAATAACGTTTGAATTTCCGCTAAGCGTAACAAAATGTAGCCGCCAAACTGCCCGTTCATGTCCAACAAATTAAACACCACACTGGTTTTGTTCAATGTGTTAACCTTACCGACATAAAAGCTATCTTGATCATTTAACGTGTAAAACATCACTAGCTGCTGTTTTTGCTGTGCCAGTTGCAATTGCCGGGTAATCGCATCCGGTACAGTGTACGCAATTTCTGTACAGTGCTGTCGGGAAGGCACCTCCCGGACAAATTTACCGGCTAGCGACAATTCTTTACCTTGCAACTCCACGATCTGCAACGCACTAAACGGCAATGTGACCACCCGTTGCTGGCTGAAATCAAATTTGTCAAACACTTTAAAAGTGAACTGCTCTTGCTCAATTTTTTGGACCACACCTTCTAAAAAGCCGGCGGCAGTGGTGACATTGAGCAAAATAAAATATTGCTGGCGCAAGGCTTGACGTAATAGTTGGGGCAATAACAGCTGTTGTGGTGAAAAAAATAAGGGTTGCGGCGTTAATTTGATAAACTGCTCTAACTGCGCGTTTTTAATCCGAAACGCCATGTTGGTTAAATCCTGCCCAGATAGCGTCACCGCACTGATGACTGGTAATGTTACCAGCACCGCACCGTCCCGGAGGCCGCCATCATCATAAGTGTCTAACACCACTGCCGTTTGGTCCAACGCAACCACGTACCCAGTATAGATAATTTCTTGACTTGCCTGATACAGGTTGACCAAAGCGTGCTGTTTTCGTGCTTGTTGTAATTGTTGAAATACGGTTGTCATCACGGCCACCTCCTGTGGTTCATCTTGGCAAATGTCAGGCTAAAAAACAAGCCATTGGCGTCACATTTTTATAAAATCTATGCTTTCAGCTTGTTCAGCGGCGCTTAAGCGTCATGAGCGCGCCAAAAGTGTTGAATTTGCTGCGTTAATTGCTGTACTGAAGCACTACGCTGAAAATGTTGCCAGTGCGCCGGAAATAATTTAGTGTAGCGAGAACTAGCAAAACGCTGATCTAACAGTAAAATGACACCAACATCCTGACTACCACGAATCAAGCGCCCTGCGGCTTGCAGCACATGATTCATCCCGGGTAATTGGTAAGCATACTGGAAACCAGTTCCCTGCTGGCCATCAAAATAATCCCGGACTAAATTGCGCGCCGTTGACAATCCGGGTAACCCGACACCGACGATTGCCACACCAATTAAACGTTCCCCTTTTAAATCGATGCCTTCCGCGAAAATCCCGCCTAGTACGCAAAAACCGACTAGTGTGTGCGCTGTCTGCGGCTTAAAACGGGCTAAAAAGGCTTGCCGCTGTTCTTCAGTCATCTGACTCGCCTGACTCACCGTTTCAATGTCTGGATAAGCTTGTTGAAAAGCGGCGGCAACCGTTTCTAAATACTGATAAGACGGCAAAAACACCAGATAATTACCCGGCTTCCCCTGCACCAAAGCACCTAAGCTGGCCACAATTTTAGTCAAATTCCGTTGCCGCTGGCGGTAAGTGGTTTGAATGTAAGTCGTCACTAACAACGCTTGATGTTGCTGGGAAAACGGCGTCGCCAATTGAAACGGCAGGCTATCAGGACTGCTGCCCAGCACTTGCTGATAATAAGTTAACGGCGATAACGTGGCAGAAAACAACACCGCCCCGCTGCCTAACGCGAGTGCGCGGTCTAAAAAAGCGCTGGGATCTAAACAAAGTTGCGACACCTGGGTTTGGTGCGTTTTAGCTTGGTAACGCACTAAGGTTTGATAAGTGGCATCGTACAATTCAGAAATTTTCAAATAGCTTAAACTACTAAAATAAGCATCCAGTACTAACTCTGTTTGCGGGTCATCCGGATTTTCGCCTAGCCAATCGTGGACTTTCAATACCCAATCCGCCAGCGCTTGATTCAAAGTTGTCAACGGCGCTTGGTTGGTCAACTCGGCTACTTGCTGTTCCCGCAATGGCTTGCTCATTTTAGTCAGCGCACGCTTGACTTTGTTCAGCGGTGTTTTAAGCGCGCTGATAGTGGCGCTTGACTCACCTTTTAACGCTTGACTCAATGGTTGAAACGTTTGCGTGCCAATTTCTGCGGAATACATTGCTCGCGAGCGGCTGACTAAATTATGCGCCTCATCAACTAAAAAGAAATTATCTGGATCAGCCTGACTAAAAAAACGTTGCAGATAAACTTGCGGATCGAACAAATAATTATAATCGCAAATGATCACATCCGCGAATAAACTAGCATCCAACGAAAATTCAAACGGATCCACCTGGTGCCGTCGTGCATAGCGCTCAATCACCGGACGTGTCAGTTGGTATTCATGACTGAGCATATCCTTTAGCGCCGGCTTAATCCGATCATAGTAACCGATCATGTAAGGATTTTGCTCCGGTGGCACATCCACTTCTTCTGCAAACATCAGCTTATCTTTGGCAGTCAGCGTGATACTTTTTAAACGTAATCCTTGCTGGCTGAGTAAAGCGACCGCTTGTTCCGCAACTTGGCGGGTACTTTGCTTGGCAGTTAAATAAAACACCCGCTGAATCTGATCTTCACCCAGCGCTTTAATCGCTGGAAATAACGTGGAAATCGTTTTGCCGGTTCCGGTCGGCGCTTCAACAAATAGCCGTTTATGCAGTAAAATCGTTTTGTACACCGCCACTGCCAGTTCCCGCTGGCCTTGCCGGTAAGCCGGAAACGGAAAATCAGTCTGTTTGACGGTACGGTTGCGCTCCGCACGCCATTGATCCCGTAATACCAGCCATTCTTCGTATTGCTGAATCAAATCAGTAAAAAAGGCGGTGAGTTGTTCGCGGGTAAATGACTTTTGCGTGGGTGTTTCAACTTTAGTGGTGCGCTGAAAATAAGTTAGCTTTAACGTCACCTGCGCTAAATCCTGTTGTTGCGCTAAAATGTAGCCGTAAACTTGCACTTGGCCCCAGTACAACTGCAAGGTATTTGCGCTTAACTGGTCAAATGGCACATCCGACGTTTTAATTTCTTCAATTAAATAGCCGGTTGTTGTTTGCTCGATGCCATCGGCCCGGCCGTCAATCACGTAGTCATGGCCGTTCATGGTTACTGGCTGTTTTAAATAGACTTCTTTTTGGTACGCGTCATCCCGCTGCTTTTGCAGCCGGCGATGAATTCGTGCACCATCTAAAGCAGTGTTCTGACTACCTTGACGCTGGTTTAAATCACCTGAACGCAGCACAAATTCAACTAACTGCCGGATGCCAATTCGCTGGGCCAAGCCGGTCATCCCCTTTTATCTCGATCAGTCCATTATACCAAAAAAGCACTGGGGAAACAGGCGCCAGTTAGTCTTGACGCAACTTAAATTCTGCGCGACCCTGTTGCATCACGCCATAAAGGTGCTGATCAGCCAAATGACCAAAATCCAACGCTGGCTGCCCAGCAATTTCAGTCACACCTTGAAAACGTTGCCCGACAAAATCGTGCAGCATTTTTTGTTGCTGGGCAAATTTTGTGACTTTATCCGCAGCTGCTGCCAAAGTATAGCCTTCGTCTAAGAAGTGCTTGATCCCCACAATCCGGACAACTGCTTTAGCATTATACTGCCGCGTTTGGCCATCTTTTTGCGCTAACGAACGGATATAGCCACGTTTTTCCCAATACCGCAACTGGCGCGGAGACACATTTAGCATCTGACTAATTTGGCTAATACCAAAAATTAATTGATCAATATCGATTCCTGATTGTTCTTTAAAACTCATGACGAACCCCTCCATCTAGCAACTGAAACCAACGCTGCTTTCAGTAAAAAGTGACGTCGTTTCACTAAACGCAACCCCTTACTAGGCATAAATCCCTGCAGCTCCCCTGTTGGTGTCAGTTTAACTACCCGTTATTATTACACAATTCGCCTTATTGTCAACTTAACGACCAATGTTGTCAAATAGCTTGACAATGATACTGATCAGGTCTATAGTCTTCAACAGTATTTTCATGAAAGAAGGACAACTATATGGCTGAAACGCAATCTTTAGATGCTTACGGCAAACCGTATAATCGTGGTTTACTGTTAGCAACGGTCATCATTGGGACGTTCGCCACTGTGCTGACACAGACTTTGTTAGCTACGGCTTACCCGACCTTGATGGACACGTTTAATATCTCCACTGCCACCGTTCAGTGGCTGACAACCGGCTTTTTGCTGGTTAACGGGATTATGATCCCAATTAGTGCTTGGCTGATCAACCGCTATAATTCAAAGTACTTATACATCACAGCCATGACCACTTTTTTCATTGGAACTTGGATCTGTTGGCAAGCATCCAGTTTTACCATGTTACTGGTAGGACGGTTAGTAGAGGCCGTCGGTGTTGGCTTGTCCATGCCATTAATGCAGACCATTACTCTATCGATTTTTCCACCGGAGCGGCGGGGCACTGCCATGGGCGCTGCCGGGTTAGCCATCGGTTTAGCCCCTGCAATTGGCCCAACACTATCCGGCTGGGTCATTGATAACTACTCTTGGCGGGTGTTGTTCAGTATGATTTTACCCATTGCGGGGTTAGTCATCCTGGCTTCCTTTTTCACCATGCGGAAAGTGTTGAAAACGTCTAAACCCACTTTAGATGTGCTATCTGCGATTTTATCCACCATCGGTTTTGGCAGCTTGCTGTACGGCTTTTCCGAAGTCGGCAGTGAAGGCTGGAGCAACCGGACAGTCATTGTCGGCATCGTCGTCGGCGTTATTTTTATCACACTGTTCACTTGGCGCCAATTAAAATTGGAAAAACCATTTTTGGAACTGCACGTTTTCCAAACGCCAGCGTTTACCATTTCGTCAATTTTAAGTGCCGTGGTCAACATGGCCATGGTGGGCGCAGAAATGGTTTTGCCGCTGTACATTCAAACGGTCCGCGGCGAATCTGCCTTTCATTCCGGGCTCACCTTATTAGGTGGCGCGGTGATGATGGGGATTATGAGTCCGATCACAGGCCGGATTTTTGACCGCTTAGGCGCTAAACACTTGGCGATTACGGGTATGACTTTGTTAACGCTAGGCACCATTCCATTTGCGTTTTTGACCAAAACGACGCCGATGATTAACGTGGTAATTTTGTACGCGATTCGAATGTTTGGGATTGCCATGGTGATGATGCCGGTCACCACTGCCGGCATGAACGCGTTGCCGCTGCACTTAATCAGCCATGGTACTGCCGTTAACAACACATTGCGTCAGGTTGCCAGCTCCGTCGGCACGGCGATTTTAATCAGTATTTTAACCAATGTCACCAACAACACCATGCCAGCTAAAAGTTTGCTGCACCACTCACCATTACAGTACAAATCACAAGCCATGGACGCCGTTGTGTCCGGCTACCACGCCGCTTTCATCGTCGCTGCAGGCTTTTGTGTCGTCGGTTTAGCCATTACCTTCCTATTAAAGGATAAAAATGCGGCTGGCGCTAAAATGACAGGAGGTGCCAAATAATGTTACTGACACTTATCATTTTAAGCGCGCTTGGGTTTGCCATCGTCAACATCGAATTTCACAAAGCCCGGTTGCGGCCTTGGTTAGATCTGCTTTTTCTAGTGCTTTTGATCGGTTCTGTGGGCCTGCTAATCGGTAACGACAAAGGCCATTGGGGCATGGCCACTCGCACCACAACAACTCATCAAACGTTGACCACAACCGCTGACCTGCCTGGTGCAAATTTGTTGTTGTACCAACCTTTAGGCAACGGTCACGAAAAGATTTTCATCTACAAAACTAGCACGCAACAAAAGAAATCGTTAACCACTAGCGCGGATGTGCGGACCACTAGCAACGTCACCCGCACCAAGGAAAAACAAGCACAGTTAGTGACCAAAACCCAGCGTTACGTTTATCGCAACGGCTTTTACCGCTTTTTGTACGCCGGTTTAGGCAATAACAACGCCTTTAAATCCCGGCAGCACAATTTTAAAGTCGGCCAAAACTGGATTGTGCTAAGCACTAAGCAAGCTAAGAAAATGCAAAAGGCGGCAAAAGCCAGCCAAGCACAGCTAAAACAGCAATTAGCTAGTGCGGTTAAAGCCAAAATGCAAGCCGCATTAAAACAGAATCCGCAGTTAACTGCCGCGCAACAACAAGCACTGCAAAAACAATTCACCGCAGCCGCTAAAGCACAAGCACAACAACAGTTACTGCAAAAATTGCAACAAGCATCATTGAAATAATAGACGTTTTAGTTTTAAAGTAGCGCACCGAATTTGCTTCGGTGCGCTGTTTTTTTATTTTTAGGCAACTGCCCTTTTGTCCTCGTTACACCATCACTGCGGTAAACGCGAGCCAGCAAACAGTTGTTTCCGCTTGCCATGTTTCAACTCGGCGGTTTTTGCCATAGTTGAATGGTCAACGCCTGGAACATCAGAGATTTTCGGTACGAAAATCTTCCTTGATTGTGGAATAGTAGCCACGCTTAGCTGTCAATTTACTTTGCAAATTTTCTGCTAAGCTGAGCTAATGCTCAAAAACTACCCGTTTGCCGGCTCACTCTTGAATTAAACGTGCAACAGAAAACAGCTTCTTCCGGCTGCCATGTTTCAACTCGGCGGTTTGCGCCGTAGTTGAATGGCCAACGCCTGTAACATCAGAGATTTTCGGTACGAAAATCTTCCTTGATTGTGGAATAGTAGCTACAGCAGTCAAAACATTTGCTGCGCAAATAACTTGCCTGCTTAGGCTAGTACTCAGAAGCTCCCGGCTCTTCTATAATCAACTACCATCGCCACGGTAAACGTGCAACAGAAGCCAACTGTTTCCGCTTGCCATGTTTCAACTCGGCGGTTTGCGCCGTAGTTGAATGGCCAACGCCTGGAACATCAGAGATTTTCGGTACGAAAATCTTCCTTAATTGTGGAATAGTAGCTACAGCAGTCAAAACATTTGCTGCGCAAATAACTTGCCTGCTTAGGCTAGTCCCGGCTCTTCTGTAATCAGCTACCATCGCCCTTTTAAACGTGCAACAGTTAACCGGCTCATCAATTTTTTGTCCATCATCACTGCAGTAAACGTGCAACAAAAAACAGCTTCTTCCGTCTAGCTACAGCAGTCAAAACATTTGCTACGCAAATAACTTGCCTGCTTAGGCTAGTACTCAGAAGCTCCCGGCTTTTCTATAATCAACTACCATCGCCCTTTTAAACGTGCAACAGAAGCCAACTGTTTCCGCTTAGTTACGCCTAGTTGGCAATCCGCTGCGCGAATCACCAACTAGGCTAGACTAATGCTCAACAGTTAACCGGCTTCTGTTGCACTCTTTTTTTGTTGACACTGTGTCACTTTTCTGGTAGACTCTTTTTTGTTGACACGATGTCACTTTTGAAGGAGGTTCTTATGGTTTCTAAAACATTTTTGAATTTAACCCCGGCTAAGCAAGCGCGAATTCAAGCGGCTTTACTGCATGAATTTTCCCACCATCCTTTGGCGGAAGCGCAAGTTTCCCGGATTGTAGCCCAGGCGCAAATTGCCCGGGGCGCCTTTTATAAATATTTCACGGATTTAACCGATGCTTACCGCTACCTTTACCGCCAGGCGATGGCGGCAGTCCACGCGGATTTTGCAAAAACTGCTACTACTGAATTCACGCCGGACATTTATTTAAAGGAAGTACGCTTATTTGTTGACCAAGCCAACAATGGTCCGTATTATCAGCTTATTAAGTATCATTTAACGCAAAACGAAGCGCTGCTGACACCACCGGCAACCACGTTAAATGACAAATTACCCAGTAATATTTGGGCAGCGGCGCTTTTAAGTCACGAAACGATCAAGCAAATACTTTGCGCACCACACACTGAAAAAGCAGCGCTTAAGCGGCTAGCTAGCGCGCTTGACGCCTTGAAAGAAACGAGGGATTAGATGTTTTTAGCTTTAAAAGAAATTAAGCGCGAAAAACTACGCTACACTTTAATCATTGCCATGATTGTTTTAATCAGTTATTTAATTTTTGTCTTAACTAGTTTAGCACTAGGGTTAGCGCAACAAAACACAGCAGCAATCGACTCTTGGGACACGCAACAAGTGGTGCTGAACAAAGACGCCAACACCAATTTAACGCAATCACTGCTTACCAAAGACCAAGTGAAAAAGACCGATTTAGGCGCTAAAGATGCCTACTTAGGGCAAGCGCCAGTGGTTGCTACAGCCAAAGGACAAGAAAAAACATCCGCCCAATTTTTAGGCTTGGCTGCTGACCAATTCATCGCCCAAAATTTAAAACTAAGCGCTGGTCGGCAAGCAAACGCCAAACATGAAGTCGTCGCAGACACCGCTTTCCAGGATGCCGGTTACCATTTAGGCGATAAAGTGACGCTAAATTCCGGCAAAACGCCCTACAAAATTGTCGGCTTCACCAAAAACGCTAAATTAAACGTGGCACCGGTGCTTTACGGAACATTACCCGCTTGGCGCGCGCTTAAAAATGTTGGTCCGCAGTTCGCTGCCAGCGCGCTAGTTTCCCAACGGGCAAACTTTAAAGGTCGTGGCAGTCAGTTGCAAACCTACACCACCCAACAATTTATCGATAAATTACCGGGCTATTCAGCACAAAATTCCACCTTTACTTTTATGATTGGCTTTTTAATGGTGATTTCCTTAATTGTTATCGCAGTGTTCTTGTACATTTTAACCGTGCAGAAGTTACAAAATTACGCCGTTTTGCGGGCTCAAGGCATCCCTGCCAAAACCTTAGTCAGCGCGACAATTTCCCAAGCCATTATTTTAGTGGTCGGTGGTTTAGCCATTGGTACGCTGTTGACTGCTGCTACTGCTTTATTAATTCCAACCAGCGTGCCGATGAGTTTTGATCTACCGATTTTAGGCGCTGTTGCCTTAGGCTTAGTCGCCACTGGTATTTTAGGTGCTTTGATTCCGACACGCATGATTTTACACGTTGACCCTGTCAGCGTCATTGGAGGTTAATTATGACAACAATACAACTTTCTCACATCAATAAATCTTTTGGCCAGCAAACCAGCCGGGTACAAGTGCTCAGCGACATTAATTTTACGGCGCAGGCAGGCCAGCTCAGTTTGGTCATCGGTCCTTCTGGTTCAGGCAAAAGTACCTTTCTTACCATTGCCGGCGGTTTGCAGACGCCAAATAGCGGTCAGGTGCTGCTCAACCAAAAATCACTTCCCGCACTTACCGCCAAACAACGGGACGCATTGCGGTTAAACCAGATCGGCTTCATTTTACAAGCTTATAATTTAGTGCCTTACCTGACCGTTCGCGAACAGTTTAAACTAGCCGATCGGGTGAAAAAGCAAGGCAATCTCTCTGCAGATGCGCTGCAAAATTTATTGCAGCGCTTAGGTATCCGTGAACTGCAACAAAAGTACCCCGACCAACTTTCCGGTGGGCAAAAGCAGCGGGTGGCCATCGCCCGGGCACTTTATACGGATCCCAAAATCGTCTTAGCCGATGAACCCACCGCCGCACTGGACAGTGACCGGGTGAAAGAAATCGGCCGCCTGTTCGCTGACTTAGCCAAAACGCAACACAAAGCCATCATCGTGGTGACCCACGATTTACGGCTGCGGCAGTACGCTGACCGCGTTTACCAGCTAATGGACGGCAAAATCAGCCGTAAAGCTGGGTAACTCAAAACCACTCTGAAAATGATTCAGGGTGGTTTTTTATTAGCCTTTGGCGCAATGAAAACTAAACCAGCGCTTAAAAAAGGTGCCGTCTAAATGACGACACCTTTTTCTATAAGCTCACAGCCAGTGAATTTTACTTAAACAACCCATCGATTTGCTGGTATTCCGCAGCACTTAACGGTAATTCCAGCGCCTTCGCGTTAGCAGCCACTTGTTCAGGCCGCTTTGCTCCTGGAATTACCACGCTGACCAACGGATTTTGAATGTACCACGCCAAAACCACTTGCGCCACAGTAACGTGATGTGCGGCAGCAATTTTTCGGATTTGCGCGACTTTTTGCAAAATACTGGCGAAACGTGCACCTTGGAAATTCGGGTCGCTGTGGCGAATATCATCAGCTGGGAAAGTCACTTGCTGATCGTATTTCCCAGTTAGCAGCCCAGAAGCTAGTGGAAAATACGGCACAAAACTGATGTGTGCTTGTTGCAACGCAGGTAATAAATCTTTTTCCGGTTCCCGGTGCAAAAGGTTGTACTGGTTTTCCACCACGTCAACGCCACCGTCCCGGTTAGCCTCTTTGATTTGCGCTAAACTAAAGTTGGAAATGCCTACCGCCCGGATTTTACCGGCTTTTTTCAAATCAGTCAGCGCCGAGACCGCTTCGTCTTTAGGCGTTTTGTCATCCGGAAAATGAATGTAAAAAATGTCCAAATAATCAGTTTGCAGACGCCGTAAACTATCATCCACCGCTTGGCGTAAAAATTGTGGTGCATTGTTGATTTTTTCTTCGCCACTGCTCAAATCCTGGGCACCTTTTGACGCAATCACAATGTTGTGCCGGTTGTAGCCTTTAATTGCCTGGCCGATCAATTCCTCAGAATGGCCTAACCCATAAGCAAAGGCAGTGTCCAGTAAGTTAATCCCATGATCTAAACCTGCCTGAACCACAGCTTTACCCGTGTCATCATTTAAATTTGGAAATAAATTCGTACCGCCCACCGCATTGGTACCTAAGCCTAGCGGGGTCGCCTGAACGTCTGATTGACCGATTTTAATTGTTGCTGTCATGATAAAACCTCCCATCAAGTTACGTTCACCCTACCACTTACAGCATTTAAGCGCCAAACATTTGCCTAAACTACGACTTGGCCCGTCACAACTAATGGTACGTCAAATCTGCCATTGCCAGCAAAACACAATCAAGTGGCTTTAACAACAAAAAGAAGCTGTGATAAAAGGATTACTTTTGTCATAGCTTTTTTTTAATGGTGAAGTTTAGGTTAAAATGACTGTCCACCTGCTGACACCCGCTCATTTCGATTATCGTACCGCTTCAAGCGCGCTTAACTTTTAGTTTTGGTCTTCTTGCGCGGCCACGAAGGCCAGAGATAAACGGTAATGACAAAATCAATGGCCAACAATAAAAAAACTGTCCAAAGTGGCCAATGGGCATATACATATAACTGAATGTTACAACCAATGAGGTCAGTGCAAAAAAGGATGTAGAGAATGGCCTGCACACAAGCATAGACATAAAAGATGTTTGCTCTATGTTGTTTAATCCATTTCAACATCATAAACTTCCCCCAATTTAAAAGAAAATAAACATGACCGTTTTAGCGGCCCTCCGATTGATATGTAACTATTTTACAAAGTATCACAGACACTTCAATTATGTAAAGCGATAATTTTTTAATAACCTTATTTTTTTATCAGATAATAAAGAATTAAAACATAGCCGTAGATCGTAAAACCAATCCATTCAACTAAAAAAAGAATTAAGAAGATATTCTTCTGTGTTTTAGCAAATAAAAAGTAAAAAAGCAGGATGTTGGCACATATTATTAAATAAATATAATTGCTGTTAATTTTATGGTGCATGCTTTGTTTTGTCCTTCTTTTTAACAATAAAGTAACCGATGGGAATTATCGGCCCCAATGGTAATAATAAAATGCCAATAAAAATTAAGGTGATGGTAAATAAAAACTCATCTTTTTTGCTGAAATTAAAATCATCATGCTTTTCTTTTTTATTTTCTAATTCGTGATCCAAATGCTTTAGTTGTTTTTGGTATTGCTTGATCCGATTTTGGTTACGGAAAATTTTATCGCGTAATGCTTCATTATCTTTTAATAAATCATCAATTGAGATCCGATAGAGTTCTGATAATGCGATTAAATTATCTAAAGAGGGATAAGCACGATCATTTTCCCAGCTTGATATCGATTGGCGACTGATATGAAGCTTATCTGCCAATTGTAGCTGGGAAATGCCATGACGCCGCCGGTGGCTTTTTAAAATACTGCCCATACTCATCTAAGTTACTCCCTACTTTCTAAATTGTTTTGCTACGTCAATCATAAAGTAAAATTAAACTCATTACTAGCAATCATCGCTTTACAACTTCTAAACTCACTTTACTTACGTTAAAAAAAACGGCAGTGACAAAAATGATCATTTTGTCGCTGCCGCTTTTATCACAAACACGTTTATTGCCTAGCATTCGCCGCTTCAAGCGCGCTTAATCATCCACCTTAGCAATTTTGCCTTGTTGGATATAGACACTTAAAATGGCGATGTCAGCTGGGTTGACCCCGCTGATCCGGGTGGCCTGCGCTAAAGTTTCTGGCTGAATTTTCTTCAATTTTTGGTGCGCTTCAGTGGCTAAACCATCGATGGCATCGTAGTCGATGCGGTCGGGGATGTGCTTAGCTTCCATCCGCTTCAAGCGCGCTACTTTTTTCTCTTCTTTTTTAATGTAACCGGCGTACTTCACTTGAATTTCTACTTGTTCCACCACGTTGTGGTCCAAATTTTCTGTCGGTACCGGGATGAATTGTAATAATTCTTGGTAACTAACTTCTGGCCGGCGGAGAAATTCGCTGGCTAAAATGCCGTCTTTCAGTGGTGCACCACCCTTTTTAGCTAAAAAGGCATTCACTTCAGCATTTGGCTTAACCCGCACACTGTTCAAGCGCGCTAATTCTTTATTCAGCGCCGCTTTCTTGGCTAAAAAGCGGGCATAGCGTTCATCGGAAATCAAGCCTAACTGGTGGCCTTTTTCCGTTAAGCGCAAATCGGCGTTATCGTGGCGCAATAACAACCGGTATTCCGCACGGCTAGTCAGCAAGCGGTAAGGTTCATTGGTACCTTTGGTGACCAAATCATCGATTAGCACGCCGATGTAAGCATCGCTACGCTTCAAAACAAATGGCGTGTCGTCGCCTTTAGCCCGTAAACTGGCGTTAATACCGGCAACTAAGCCTTGGCCGGCGGCTTCTTCATAACCAGAAGTACCGTTCATCTGGCCAGCGGTAAACAAGTTGCGAATTCGCTTAGTTTCTAGCGTTGGCCGCAATTGGTAAGGCTCCACCACATCATATTCAATGGCATAGCCTGGCCGCATTAACTGGGCGTGTTCTAAACCAGCTACGGAATGCAGCATTTTGTGCTGAATTTCTTCTGGCATTGAGGTAGACAGGCCAGAAATGTACCATTCTTCTGTACGCCGGCCTTCAGGTTCCAAAAATAGTTGGTGGTGATCTTTATCTGAAAACCGGACAATTTTATCTTCAATTGACGGGCAATAACGGGGGCCGACACCTTTGATTTCACCGGAAAACATCGGCGCCCGGTCCAAATTATCCCGGATAATCTGATGGGTTGTCGGATTAGTGTAAGTCAACCAGCAAGAAATCTGATCCTTTAAGTAATGAGAATCAGGTGTGTCAAAACTAAAATGGTGGACGGCTTTATCGCCGGGTTGTTCCTGGGTTTTACTGTAATCAATGGTGGTGCCATCGATTCGTGGAGAAGTCCCTGTTTTAAAACGCGCCAGTTTAAAACCATGTGCCAGTAAATCCAAAGATAGCTTGGTTGCTGGCTTGGAATTATTCGGGCCAGAAGAATATTTAAGTTCACCGATGATAATTTGCCCGCGTGAAGCAGTCCCTGCTGCTAAGACCACACTTTTAGCGCGGTAGCGAGCACCTGTATCCGTGACAATCCCCACACAAGCGCCGTTTTCCACGATTAAGCGGTCAGCGGTTCCTTGGCGCAAGGTTAAATTCGGCTGTTGCTCCATGGTGTCTTTCATAGCTTGATGGTACGCATGCTTGTCGGCTTGTGCCCGTAACGCCCGAACAGCTGGCCCTTTACCAGTATTGAGCATCCGCATTTGAATGTAAGTTTTATCAATATTGTGGCCCATTTCACCGCCTAAGGCATCGATTTCCCGCACGACAGTGCCTTTTGCCGGACCGCCTAAAGACGGGTTGCAAGGCATAAATGCTACCATTTCTAAATTAATGGTCAACAACAAGGTGCGGTTACCCATCCGCGCGGCTGCCAACGCTGCTTCGGAGCCGGCATGGCCCGCGCCCACCACGATCACGTCGTAGCTTTGCGCTTCATATTCATGTACTTCCAAAATTCCATTGCCTCCATTTACCGTCACCTAAGCCACGGCTAAAATTAAATTGCGTTACGTTGCGACTTAAACTTATTTACCTAAACAAAATTGGCTGAACAACTGGTCTAACAGCTCATCTTGGTAAGCTTCGCCAGTGATTTCACCTAACAAATCCCAGCAGTGGGTCATGTCGATTTGAACTAAATCCACTGGCATGTCTGCCTGCAACCCGTTCAAAACGTCTGTCAATGCCTGGTCAGCTTGCTTTAACAGGCCAATTTGGCGGGCATTGCTGACCAAAGTGGTGCTTTGACTATTATCGATGCCGCCGGCAAATAAATCAGCGATCCGCTGCTCTAATTGATCCACCCCGGTAGCAGTCAATGCCGAAATTGGCACAATGTCTTGCTGGGGCACTGTCTTTTTAACTTGACTTAAATCCAATTTCACGGGCAAATCAGTTTTATTTAAAATCAACAACCGCTTTTTCCCTTTAGTAGCGTCTAACAGCGCCTGATCTTCTTGGGTTAACGGTTCACTATTGTTGAGCAACAACAATACCAAATCGGCCTGTTGAATGGCTTTGCGGGACCGTTCTACCCCAATTTTTTCCACCTTATCTTGGGTTTCCCGAATACCGGCAGTATCGATTAACTTCAGCGGCACGTCGCGGACATTGACGTATTCTTCAATCACATCCCGCGTAGTCCCAGCCACATCGGTGACGATCGCTTTATCTTCGTGCAATAAATAATTCAACAAGCTGGATTTACCTACGTTAGGCCGGCCCACAATCGCTGTCGCCAACCCTTCCCGTAAGATTTTGCCTTGATTAGCCGTGGCCAGCAACTGCTCAATCCGATTTTTAACGGCCAGCGCTTTTTCCCGCAGCATTTTACTGGTCATGGTTTCCACATCGTCGTATTCTGGGTAGTCGATGTTCACTTCAACCTGCGCCAGTGCATCTAAAATTTCTTGGCGGATATTTTTAATCAAATGGGACAAATTACCATCCAGCTGGTTAACCGCCACTTGCATCGCCCGATCCGTTTTGGCCCGAATGAGGTCCATCACAGATTCCGCTTGGGTTAAATCAATCCGGCCGTTTAAAAAGGCGCGCTTGGTGTATTCACCGGGTTCAGCTAACCGGGCACCATGACTGAGCAATAACTGCAGCACATGGTTAGTGGCGACGATGCCACCATGGGTGTTAATTTCCACAATGTCTTCGCGGGTGTAAGTCTTCGGCGCGCGCATTACCGACGCCATCACTTCGTCCACCACTTCACCATTATCTGGATCCACGATGTGGCCGTAATTGATGGTGTGGGAGGCCACTTTTTGTAAATCGCGGCCTTTAAAAATTCGGTTAGCCACCGGTAGCGCGTCCTCGCCAGACAAACGAACAATGGCGATCGCCCCTTCACCAGGCGGCGTGGAAATTGCCGCAATCGTGTCAAATTCTGATGTGGTATTTGCCATATTGACCCTTCCTTTCTTGATTTGACAACAAAAAAAGTGCCTACACCACGCCGCAACATTCACAGCGTGACAAAGCACTTTGACTACTTTATCGATTCTAAATTTAAACTTACTATAAAAGGTCTGCCGCAATTTGTCAACGGCTACGACCGAAAATTCTTTTCTGACTACCACGTGACCACATTCAGCGCGCTTGAATTTGCGCTTGGCTAACATTAAGCGCGCTTAGCTTATTCGGGGTTTTGGGGCGACAACAACATAGCGCCGTGGTTCATCACCTTCTGAATAAGTGACCACATGGCGACTATTGGCCAAATGCGCGTGGATTTGTTTCCGTTCAAAAGCTGGCATCGGCTCTAACATGGCCGGCTGCCCAGTGGCGATGGCTTCCCGCGCAGTCCGCTCGGCCAAGCGCGCTAGAATGCCACTGCGCCGCTGGCGGTACTCCCCTACGTTCAATAACAAATTGAATTTTGAATGCGCATGGTGGTTTAAATAAACTTGACCTAAATATTGCATAGCATTGATAGTTTTGCCGTGGTGACCGATTAACAAGCCAGGCTTTGCAGTTTGTAGTTGCACGGTAAGATGATTTTTAGCCGCTCGTTTCATGGTTAACGTGGCTGGTGCCTGCACCCCAGCAGCCATGGCTAATAAATAACGTTGCACGGTTTTAAGCGCCACTGCATCAGCGCGCCGATGTTCTGGCGTCATGGTTTGGTGCGCCGGTTGCGCAGGCTTTGCAGGTTTGGCAGCTGCTGAAGCCGCTGGCGCACTTGCAGGCGCCGCTGATTGCGCTGCAACAGAAGTGGTTTGCTGCGCTAGTGCCGTCAATGAGACAATCGCTGGTTTACGACCAATGCCAAAAAAGCCTTTCCGCCCTTCTGCGACCACTTCTACGTTCACCGCATCCCGTGGTAGATCTAAATGGGTTAAGCCTTTTTGAATCGCAGCTTGAATGGTACTTCCTTCAAATGTCGGCATAATTAAAAAAGCTCCTTTTTCTCAAGTTCTTAAACGCAAAAATTCACCTGCAGCTTTGCCAAAAAGCGTTCAAATTTAGTTTACACATGCGACTGCCAGAATGCCAGTCCACAGACGAAAAAAGCGTCTAAACCAAGGCGTAAACCGGGTTTCGACGCTTTTAATCGGCTTTATTTACGTTTGCGTTTTTTACCACGGCGGGCTTTAGCCAATTGCCGCTGTAACTTACGTTTCTTGCGTTCCTTAGCTTCCCGTTCGGCCCGTAATTTGAACGGATTCATCAGCAATAACGTCTGCCCGACGGAAAAGGCGTTAGTAACCACCCAGTAAACGGCTAACGCAGATGGTAGGCTGATGGCCATGAATAAAATCATGATCGGCATCCCCCACACCATCAAGGCGCTTTGAAAGCCGCTTTGCTGCACTTGACCCATCATGGTCAGTTTTGAAGTGGCAAAAGTGAACAGCGCCGCCAAAATTGGCAAGATGAAGTAAGGGTCTGAATGACCCAATTCCATCCACAAAAACGTCCCAGAACGCAAAACAGAAGTTCTCTGAATCGCTTGGTACAACGCGATTAGAACCGGCATCTGCACTAATAGTGGCAACATGCTAGCAAACGGGTGCACCCCGGCATCTTTATAAAGTTTTGACATTTCTGCTTGTAGTTTTTGCTGAGTATCGATATCCCGGGAAGAATACTTTGTTTGCAAAGCTTTCATCTGCGGCTGAATATCCATCATTTTGCGAGAACTATTCATCTGGTATTGCATTAACGGTAAAATAATCACCCGGATGATGATGGTAAAGATAATGATCCCGACCCCATAACTGCCATTGAACAGGTCAGAAAGCCAAACAATGGCCCGGGAGAAATTCCAGACGATGTAATGGTCCCAAAAACCAGTACTATTAGCAGTCACAGGTTTGGTACTGCAGCCGGACAGGAAAACGACCAATAAGGTAAATAATCCCAGCAAACCCAGCATTCGTTTTTTCTTTTGCACGCTCATTCCCTCACTTCATCGGTTAGTAAACCAGCCAACGTTAAAACGTGAATCAAGTTGGCTTTGGCCTGATCTTGGGTCAGCCGATCCGCACGCGGCCGAGCGATCACTAAAAAATCAACGTCAGGCCGTAACCGCGGCTTTAAGTCTTGCAGGCCTTGGCGGATCCGACGTTTAACCTGATTACGGTGGACGGCGTTACCCACGCGTTTGCCGACAGAAATGCCGACACGAAAATGCTTTTGCCCCGGTTTTTCTAGTTGATAGACCACATAATTGCGGTTAGCCTTAGAATTTCCGGTTTGAAAGACTTTCTGGAAATCCGCTTCTGTTTTGACGCGATAAGATTTTCTCATAGCATTGATGCTCCAAGTTTTATGTAACGCGGATTCCCAGCTAGGCAACCCGCCGAATGAATCGCTGCGCCACACCAAGTTTACCCTATTTAGTGGTAATAACTAAATTTGGCTGATAATCCCTGGTGGTGACGCAGCTAAGCGATCAATTGACCAAGCTGTGACAACCGTTGTCCTAAACGTGTGCCATCAGACAGCTGATAGCGCCACTTTCATCAATTGACAGCCTTACAATAAAAAAGACCACTGAAGGTCAGTGGTCTATGCAGACAATACTTTTCTACCTTTACGACGTCTACGTTGTAACACATTACGACCGTTTTTAGTGTTCATCCGTTTCATGAAACCATGGACACGTTGACGATGACGTTTCTTTGGTTGGTATGTGCGCTTCATTGCCATCTGGACCAAACCTCCTTGCACTTGATAATTTAAACTCGCAAGTCTATTTCAATCAGTTATTGCTTAGTATAACCAAAGCCAGTAACTGACGTCAATAGCAATTACCAGAATATAATAGCATATTTTCGCAACAAAGAAAACTTTTCCCAATAAAAAGTTATCCACAGTCCGAGCTTAAATTCTTATTTTCCTGTGGATAGCTTGTTAGTTAAATCCAGTGCTAACCGATTGTTTCCCCAAAGTGCTCCACAAGTTATCCACAGATCAACAGGGCGGGATAAAGCTGGACACATTTGCTTTGCTACTTGTGGATAAGTTGTGAAACACTTGTTGCTGCAGCATCTGTTTTACACATAGCTTTGTGGAGCTCACTTTTTTACCGGAAGTTATCAACATAAAATAACTGCTTGTGGAAAACTTTCTAAACAGGTTGTTAGCTGATTTTAATCTTATGCACGATCTGCTAAAAGTTGTGGAAAACTTTTTTTGAGAATGCTAAAATGGAACTATGCTTTTTTAGAAAAGGAGGCGTTTTTGTGCCTGAATTAAAAGATCTATGGGCTTATATCCGCAGTGAATTCAAGGATTCGCTTACCCCTGTAGGGTATAAAACTTGGGTGTCCACGGCCAAGCCAGTGGCACTTGCGGACCATCAGCTCATTATCGAAGTTCCCAGTAATTTGCAAAAGGATTATTGGGAGCGTAACTTGGCTACAAAAGTGGTTGAATACGTTTATCAGCACACCGAAACCGAAATTACGCCGGTGATTCGAACCGCGCAAGCTGACGCTGATGAAACCCCGACAGCCACTACCACATCGCCGAAAGAATCCGTGGGGGAACGGAATCAGGCAACGGTCACACCAACTTTTATGCGACCGACCCATTTAAATGACCGCTACACCTTTGATACTTTTGTCACGGGAAAGGGTAATCAGATGGCACATGCAGCGGCTTTAGTAGTGTCTGAAGAACCTGGTACCATGTATAATCCACTATTTTTCTATAGTGGTGTCGGGCTAGGCAAAACCCATTTAATGCACGCTATCGGGCATCAATTACTGGCCTTACACCCTAGTGCCAAGGTAAAATATGTGACTTCTGAGGCTTTTGCCAATGATTTCATCAACTCGATCCAAACTCGGCAACAGGAGCGGTTCCGCCAAGAATACCGCACGGTTGACCTGTTGTTAGTGGATGATATTCAATTTTTTGCGGATAAAGAAGGGACTCAGGAAGAATTTTTCCATACCTTTAATACCCTATACGAAAATAAAAAACAAATTGTGTTGACTTCCGACCGGCTGCCTAACGAAATTCCTAAATTACAGGAACGGCTGGTTTCTCGTTTTAAATGGGGCTTATCGGTGGACATCACGCCCCCAGATTTAGAAACGCGAATTGCGATTTTACGCAATAAGGCCGACGCAGAGCAATTACAAATCCCTGACGAAACGCTAAGCTACATCGCTGGGCAAATCGACTCTAACATTCGTGAGTTAGAAGGTGCCTTAGTGCGGGTTCAGGCTTATGCCACCATGCAGCACCGGCCGATTACCACCAGCTTGGCAGCAGATGCGCTGAAGAATTTGAAATTAGCGGGTAAAAATAGTGGCTTAGCCATTGCGGACATTCAAAATGAAGTGGCCAAATATTACCAAGTTTCCATTGCAGATTTAAAAGGGAAAAAACGGGTGAAAACCATTGTGATGCCGCGCCAAATTGCGATGTATCTGGCCCGGGAAATGACCGATAATTCGCTGCCTAAAATTGGGAAATCCTTTGGCGGTAAGGACCATACCACTGTCATTCACGCTCATGAAAAAATTGCCCAAGAAATGAACACCGATGAGCGGTTGCAAAATGATGTCCGGGAGCTAAAAAATAATCTACGTACAAAGTAGGCTGTGGATAAATCAACAGATAACCACAAAATTACGCACAACTTATCCACAAGTGGATAACTACTGGCCCTTGATGATAGCTAACTTTTCCACAAACTCCACAGGACCTACTACTATTACTACCTAATCTTTTATATAATGTAACTACACTTCGCGTTAAAACACAAAATAAAAAGGAGGTTCTTTAACCCCATGCAATTTTCGATTAAACGAACGTTATTCGTAAAAAAACTTAATGACGTTCAACGTGCTATTTCTTCTAAAACCACCATTCCGATTTTAACCGGGATAAAACTAGCATTAACTGATGCTGGACTAATGTTAACCGGTAGTGACGCCGACATTTCAATTGAGGCGTTCATTTCGGCAACGGATGAAAAAAACGAACTAGAAATCGGCTCAACTGGGGCAATCGTTTTACCAGCACGTTTTTTCAGTGAAATTGTCAAAAAATTACCAGAAGACACCATGACTTTGGAAGTAAAGGATAATTTTCAAACAGAATTACGTTCCGGTTCTGCATCTTTTACCATTAACGGGCTAGATGCTAATAATTACCCGCACCTACCATCAATTGATACTGAAAAACAGGTGGTCATCGATGCTAATGTTTTGAAGCAATTGATCGCCCAAACGGTTATCGCGGTATCGACTCAAGAAAGCCGGCCGATTTTAACCGGGGTTCATTTAGTGTTGGATAATCAAGAATTATTAGCAGTGGCAACGGACAGTCACCGCCTGAGTCAGCGCAAATTACATTTGGATATCGACAAAGACATTCATTATGATGTGATTATCCCAGGAAAAAGTTTACTGGAATTATCCCGTACGCTGAGCGACGATGTAGAAACTGTGGAGATGCGGATTGCAGAAAACCAAGTCTTATTTGTTGCGGGTACCATTTCCTTTTATTCCCGATTGTTAGAAGGCAATTATCCTGAAACGTCCCGCTTAATTCCTAGCAGTTCCACTACGCAAGTTGAATTTAACGCGCCGCAATTGCTGGCAGCCATCGAACGGGCGTCACTGTTATCACACGCCAGTCATAACAACGTAATTAAATTAACGTTGGATCCTGCAAAAGATGACGTTACCATCTATGGCAATTCACCAGATGTCGGGAATGTGCAAGAAACCTTGACCCACAGCAATTTAGACGGTGAACAATTGGAGATTTCCTTTAACCCAGATTATATGAAAGACGCGCTGCGCTCTTTTGGCCAAACCGAAATCCAAGTGGCCTTCACCTCAGCACTAAGACCATTCACCCTAGTGCCAACAGAAGACCAAGACCACTTCGTCCAACTAATCACCCCAGTGAGAACATTTTAAAGAGTGGTTGAGCAGACGGGTAACTATTGAGTACTAGCCTAAAAAAGCAGATGATTCGCGGAGCGGATTGTCTGCTTTTTGTAGCTAGACGGAAATAGTTGTCTGCTCAACCACGTTTAAATGGGCGATGGTAGAAAACTGTCAAGCAGACGGGTAATTGTTGCGGATTAGCGCAGACTAGCAGAAAATTTGTGAAGCAAATTGATTGCTAGGCGTGACTAACCGCAAGAAGCTACCTTTTAAATCACGTTTAAGCGGGCGATGGCGAAGTAACTGCCAAAAAGACGACTAACTAAGTTACCCGCCGAACTTCACTGCACTAAAAAGCACCAGACCAGTTTTAGGTTTGGCGCTTTTTTTACAATTGAATTGACGACTGTGAAAACATCAACTGAAAAATGCCCGGATTGAATTAACCCGGGTTATTTTTTATTTTCAGCTAGTTTTGCTTTTTTAGTGTCTTTTGCCGAATTGAAATGAAAGCGCCGAAAGCGGCTTAAATCGGCTAATAAAATTGTACTTCCGCTCATAAAGCGGTATAATAGATAGTAATCAGAATACAAAAATGACGCGTACGGCGTAAACGTTAAGCTGATGAATTGATGAGGAAAGTGTGGGGATGTTGTTGAAGCAAACTGTCTATTTAGAAACTGCCGACATCACGTTGGGTCAGCTTTTGAAAGAGCAGGCACTGATTGAATCCGGTGGTCAGGCCAAATGGTTTTTGCGGGAGCGTACCGTTTTTGTCAATGGCATGCCGGAAAACCGGCGGGGACGTAAATTGACTGCTGGCGATCAAGTTGAAATTCCTGACAGTGGCAGTTTCTTTTTACGGGCTGCGTCCCAGCATAAGGCCGATGGCTAATGTATTTGGAACAATTGCAACTCACCAATTACCGGAATTATCAGCATTTAGACGTTGACTTCTCCCCAGGGGTCAACGTTTTGTTGGGGGCTAATGCGCAGGGCAAAACGAACCTGCTGGAAGCCATTTATGTGTTGGCCTTGACCAAAAGCCACCGCACCCACAATGAAAAAGACTTTATCAATTGGCAAGCAACGTTTGCAAAAATCAGCGGTACGGTCCAAAAAAGTAGCGGACGGGTACCGCTAGAATTGTTAATTGGTAAAAAAGGCAAAAGCGCTAAAATCAACCATTTAGAACAGGCAAAACTCTCTCAGTATGTTGGTCAGTTGAATGTGATTTTGTTTGCCCCAGAAGATTTGTCGTTGGTTAAAGGCGCGCCAGCAGTGCGGCGACGTTTCATTGACATGGAATTTGGGCAGATGAGCCCACGGTATTTATATAACGTTAGTCAGTATAAACAGGTGCTGCGCCAACGTAACCAGTATTTAAAGCAGCTTAAATACCGGCAAGCCGACGACCAAACCTTTTTAGGCGTGCTGTCCGATCAGTTGGCCCAGTATGGTAGCGCGATTATTACGCAGCGGCTGGATTTTTTAACTAAGCTGGAAGGCTGGGCGCAAACGTTGCACCAAGACATCAGTAAAGGCAAAGAAAAGCTAACCTTTGATTACGTGCAGCATTTAAAAGGGCAAGCAACGTTAAAGCAAGCCTTACAAGTCGATACGGCCCATGAAATCGAGCTGGGGACCACTTTAGTGGGGCCCCACCGGGATGATGTGCGCTTTTTAGTGAACGGTAAAAATGTGCAGACGTTCGGCTCGCAAGGGCAGCAACGGACCACCGCGCTGGCCGTTAAATTGGCGGAAATTGATTTGATGAAAGCTCAAACCGGCGAGTACCCGATTTTATTGTTGGATGATGTGTTGTCAGAATTAGATGACGCGCGGCAAACGCATTTGCTAAAGGCATTGCAGCATAAAGTGCAAACATTTTTGACCACTACCAGTTTAAGCGGGGTGGCCAAAACCATGATTGAAGCGCCGCGGGTGTTTCAAATTCAGGGAGGTCACCTAAAACGGCGGACAAAAGTGAACGGTTAAAGGCAATCAATGTAGGAGGAAAAAACTTGACGAACGAAGAGAAGAAAGAAGCACGTTTAGAAAAACTGGCTAAGTCTTATGATGCCAGTCAAATTCAAGTTTTAGAAGGTTTAGAAGCCGTCCGGAAGCGGCCTGGGATGTACATCGGGACCACGACTTCTCAAGGCTTGCACCATTTAGTCTGGGAAATTGTCGACAACGGCATTGATGAAGCATTGGCAGGTTTTGCCAACGAAATTAACGTGACGGTGGAAAAAGATAATTCTGTTAAAGTGACGGATAACGGCCGGGGCATTCCAGTGGGCACCCAAAAGAAAACGGGCCGGCCTGCAGTGGAGACCATTTTTACCATTTTGCATGCCGGCGGTAAATTCGGCGGTGGCGGTTATAAAGTCTCCGGTGGTCTGCACGGTGTGGGCGCTTCTGTGGTCAACGCGCTATCGTCTAAATTAACCGTTGAAGTGATTAAAGAAGGCAAACGGTTTTACATGGACTTTAAGCGGGGCAAAGTGGCGACGCCATTGAAACAAATCGGAACGGCGCCGGCACATAAACACGGCACCATCGTGCAATTTTGGCCGGATCCAGATATTTTCCAAGAATCCACCGAATTCGACATTAAGATTTTAACCACCCGGATTCGCGAGCTGGCTTTCTTGAATAAAGGGTTGCGGATTACCATTTCTGACATGCGCCCAGAAGAACCAACTCACGAAGAATTCCACTATGCCGGCGGAATTAAGCATTATGTGGAATTTTTGGATAAAGGTAAGCAAGACCTTTTCCCAGAACCGATTTACGTTGAAGGGGTCGAAAAGGGAATCACAGTGGAAGTGGCGTTGCAATACACTGAAGACTACCACACCAATTTGATGACCTTTACCAACAACATTCACACTTATGAAGGTGGGACTCACGAAGCCGGGTTTAAAACGGCCTTAACCCGGGTGATTAACGACTACGCGCATAAGAACGGGTTGATGAAAGATGATGACGATAACCTTTCCGGTGAAGATGTCCGGGAAGGCATGACGGCTGTAGTCAGCATTAAACACCCGGATCCTCAGTTTGAAGGTCAGACTAAGACCAAATTAGGGAACTCGGATGCGCGGACGGTGACAGACCACACCTTTGCCCGGACATTCTCCCGGTATTTGATGGAAAATCCTAAAATTGCTAAACAAGTGGTGGACAAAGGAATGCTGGCATCAAAAGCACGGTTGGCAGCTAAGCGGGCTCGTGAAGTCACGCGGAAGAAATCAGGTCTAGAAATTAGCAACCTGCCAGGTAAATTAGCCGACAACACTAGCAAAGACCCAGAAATTTCCGAATTGTTCATCGTCGAAGGGGATTCTGCCGGCGGTTCCGCTAAGCAAGGACGCTCTCGGCTCACCCAAGCGATTTTGCCAATTCGCGGTAAAATTTTAAACGTGGAAAAAGCCTCATTGGACCGTATTTTAGCTAATGATGAAATTCGGACGCTATTTACGGCCATGGGCACAGGTTTTGGCGAAGAATTTGATTTGTCCAAAGCTCGTTACCACAAATTGATTATCATGACCGATGCCGATGTGGATGGCGCTCACATTCGGGCATTATTACTGACACTGTTTTACCGGTACATGCGGCCAGTTGTGGAAGCCGGATACGTTTACATCGCGCAGCCACCGTTGTATCAGGTTCGCCAAGGCAAAATGCAGCGCTATTTGGATTCCGATGAAGAGTTGGACCAATTGCTAGGCACTTTGCAACCTAGTCCAAAACCAGTGATTCAGCGGTACAAAGGGTTAGGGGAAATGGATGCTTCTCAGCTTTGGGAAACCACCATGGATCCAGACCACCGGCGCTTATTGCGGATTGATTTAACCGACGCGCAAGAGGCTGACCAAGTCTTTTCCATGTTGATGGGGGATAAGGTTAACCCACGGCGGCAATTTATCGAAGACAACGCGCACTACGTTGAAAACTTGGACGTTTAATCGGCACCAGCTTTGATGTTTAGCCATTTAGCTAAACACTTGCTGTGCAGTCTTTTTTGAAGGGAGTAATGAAGTTAATGGCAGATGAACCACAAAATCAGCGGATCCAAGACGTCAACTTGGCCAAAACCATGCGCACCTCATTTCTTGACTATGCGATGAGTGTGATTGTGTCCCGGGCGTTGCCGGATGTCCGCGATGGGTTAAAGCCAGTGCACCGGCGGATTCTCTACGGCATGAGCGAATTAGGGGTTACGCCGGATAAACCATATAAAAAATCCGCCCGGATCGTCGGCGATGTAATGGGGAAATTTCATCCTCACGGTGACTCGGCGATTTATGAAGCTATGGTGCGGATGGCACAAGATTTTAGTTATCGCTACATGCTAGTGGATGGCCACGGTAACTTTGGTTCTGTAGACGGTGACAGTGCCGCAGCGATGCGGTATACCGAAGCGCGGATGAGCAAAATTGCGCTGGAAATGTTGCGGGATATCAATAAAGACACCATCGATTACCAAGATAATTACGATGGGACTGAAAAAGAGCCTGAAGTCTTGCCAGCGCGTTTCCCTAACTTGTTAGTCAATGGTGCAACTGGGATTGCAGTGGGGATGGCCACTAACATTCCGCCCCACAATTTAGCGGAAGTGATCCGTGGCTTGCACATGCTGATGGATAATCCAGATGTCACGACAGCAGAATTGATGGAAGCTATTCCAGGTCCTGATTTTCCTACTGGTGGCTTAGTGATGGGCAAATCCGGGATTCGTAAAGCTTACGAGACTGGGAAAGGCACCATCATTTTACGGGCTAAAACAGAAATTCAGGAAGAAAAAAATGGTAAGCAGCGGATTATCGTTTCCGAAATTCCTTACATGGTTAACAAAGCGAAATTAGTTGAACGGATTGCGGAACTGGTTCGGGATAAACGCCTAGAAGGCATCACGGATTTAAACGATGAATCTGACCGCGAAGGCATGCGGATTGTGATCGACGTGCGCCGGGATATGTCGGCGTCAGTTGTTTTGAACAATTTGTATAAATTGACTTCAATGCAGACGTCTTTTGGCTTTAACATGCTGGCAATTGTGGACCACACGCCACGCCTGTTGTCGTTAAAAGAAATTTTGCAATATTACTTGAAGCACCAAGAAGAAGTGATTCGGCGGCGGACGGCTTTTGAACTACGGAAAGCCCAAGCCCGGGCTCACATTTTAGCTGGGTTGCGGACAGCTTTGGACCACATTGATGCAATTATTCAAATTATCCGCGGGTCAAAGACTGGTGAAGTAGCAAAATCACTTTTAATGGATCGCTACGAGTTAGACAGCAAACAAGCGCAGGCAATTTTGGACATGCGGTTAGTGCGGTTGACTGGTTTAGAGCGAGATAAAGTGGAATCTGAATACAGTGATTTAATGCATAAAATTGCGGATTACCAAGACATTTTGGCGAAACCAAAACGGATTAACGCGATTATTTATCAAGAATTGCTGGAAATTCAGAAGAAATTTGGCGACAAACGGCGGACCGAATTGCTAGTTGGTGAAGTCCTGAGTTTAGAAGACGAAGACTTAATCGAAGAAGAAGATGTGGTGATTACGCTGACGCATAATGGCTACATCAAACGCTTGCCGGCTAGTGAATTCAAGACGCAAAACCGTGGTGGTCGTGGGATTCAAGGCATGGGTGTGCACGATGATGACTTTATCGAACACCTGGTCTTCACCTCCACCCATGACATGCTGCTATTCTTCACTAACACCGGAAAAGTTTACCGTGCTAAAGGGTACGAGATTCCAGAATACGGCCGGACAGCTAAAGGAATTCCAGTGATCAATTTGCTGGAAATCAAAGCTGGCGAACGGATTCAAACTGTGATTAACGTAGCTGAAGATAGCGCTGAGCATTATTTGATGTTCACTACCCGTAAAGGGGTCACTAAACGGACAGCCGTAGCGGAATTCCGCAATATTCGCAGTAACGGCCTGAAAGCCATCACCTTAAAAGACGGCGATGAACTGATGAATGTTTGCCAAACCGACGGCAAGCAAAACATCATTATCGGTACTCATTTAGGTTACGCGGTCAGCTTTGCGGAAACCGCCGTTCGAGCGATGGGCCGTGCCGCAACTGGTGTCCGCGGGATTCGCCTGCGGGAACACGATTACGTAGTCGGGGCTGCAATTTTGGCACCAGATAGCAATGTCTTAGTGATTTCTGAAAATGGCTACGGCAAACAAACGCCAGCCACTGAGTACCCAATCAAAGGCCGAGGCGGCAAAGGGATTAAAACCGTCAACGTCACCGCTAAAAACGGCCCGTTGGCAGGCTTAACCACCGTTGCTGGCGATGAAGATTTAATGTTGATCACCAATACCGGCATTGTCATTCGTTTCCACGTCAAAGACGTCTCCCAAACCGGCCGGGCAACCTTAGGGGTGCGCTTAATCCGAGTCGATGATGACGCTAAAGTGGCTACCATGACCAAAGTGGCAGCCGAAGACGACGAAACTGACGAAGCCGAAATAGAAACTACAACGCCAAAAGAACCCACAACAGACGAAACAAAACGAAACGCGCAAGTAGACGAACTAGTCCACAGAGCAGAAGAAGATAAAGACTAAAGAGTGGTTGAACAAGCGGTTAGCTTCTGAGGATTAGCCTAAGAAAGACATGATTTGCGGAGCAAATTGTGTCTTTTTGTAGCTAAACGCAAGAAGCTGCTTGTTCAACCACGTTTAAGTGGAGAGTGGTGGCGCAAGCGGGTAATTGTTGAGGATTAGCGCAGACTAGCAGGAAATTTGCGCAGCAAATTGATTGCTAGGCGTGGCTAAACGCAAACAATTGCTTGCGTTACCACGTTTACGATAGAGTGATTAAAAAGGCGCTTAGCTTCTGAGTCTTAGTCTAGGCAGACAAGTTATTTGCGCAGCAAATGTTTTGGCTGTCGTAGCTAAACGCAAGAAGCTGCTTGTTCAACCACGTTTAAATGGGCGGTGGCAGAAAACTGCCAAGCAACCAATTAACTTTTTAGGCAGTGGGCGATAGCTAAATCTTTTTCGCTTAAAAAAATAAATTGGTTAAATCCCAGCATTTAAAAAATTATTTTGTGATTATTTGTTTGAAAAAAAGCCGCAGTATAATAAAAAAATTTAAAAATAAAAAAATGGGCTGGTACTTTTGCGTAAGTTAGTTATAGGGTGTTAAAAAAGGCCTTTTAAACCTGTTGTTGATTGTGGAGCTGCGGATACCGAAAATTAAGTTGAAAGTTCAGGCGGCGCATGCTATAATTCATCTTTGTGAGTATCTAAGTTTTTAGATTCTCCTTGTTCTTACATACAGTAAGAACCTTAAAGTCCATAAGGAGGTGAACAGTCATGGCTCAATCAAAAAAATATGAAATTCTTTACATCGTGCGTCCTGATTTGGATGAAGCAAGCAAAGATGCTTTGATCAAACGGTTTGACGCTATCTTAAGTGATAACGGTGCAGAAGTGGTTGAATCAAAGGACTGGTCGAAACGGCGCTTAGCGTATGAAATCAAGAAGTATCGCGAAGGTTTATATCATTTGATCAAAGTAAACACCGATAACGATGCCCCACTAAACGAATTTGACCGGTTAGCAAAATACAGTGACGATATTTTACGTTACATGATTACCCGCGAAGATGACTAATTAGCAACGGCCATTTTAGTAATGGCTGATTGAATGAATCTGTAGACAATAAAAATTTTGAGAGGAGGAGCGCTTAGGGATGATTAATCGAGTCGTTTTAACTGGCCGGCTGACCCGGGATGCAGAATTGCGCTACACTAGTGGTGGCGCCGCAGTGGCATCCTTTACCTTAGCTGTTAACCGGCAGTTTACAAACCGTAATGGTGAACGGGAAGCTGATTTTATCAACTGCGTTATGTGGCGTAAAGCAGCCGAAAACTTCACCAATTTCACCCACAAAGGCTCATTAGTTGGTTTAGATGGCCGAGTTCAGACGCGTAACTATGAAAACGCTGAGGGCCGGCGGGTCTATGTCACTGAAGTTGTGGTTGAAAACTTTTCCTTGTTAGAACCGCGTTCAGCTGATGAACGGCGGCAAAATAACAACCAAAATGCTGGTGGTAGCTACCAGAACAATAATTCTGGTAACTTTGCGAATAATAAACCCTTTAGCCAAGCTCCTCAATCAACAACAAATTCGGCTTCTAGCAATGGACCAGCAAGCAGCGCAAATAACAATCCTAATGATCCCTTTGCCAACAACGGGGAATCGATTGATATTTCCGATGATGACCTGCCATTCTAGCACACTGAAAATTTGAGGGAGGAATAAGCTATGGCTCAACAACGTAGAGGTGGACGGCGCCGGCGTAAAGTTGATTTTATTGCGGCCAATCATATTGAACACATTGATTATAAAGATACTGATTTATTACGCCGCTTTATTTCAGAACGTGGCAAAATCTTACCACGCCGAGTAACTGGCACAAGTGCTAAGAACCAACGGCGTGTAACTATCGCAATCAAACGGGCACGCATCATGGCATTATTGCCATTTGTTTCCGAAGATACGATGTAATTTGTGATTAAAAATCCGGGGTGTATCCTCGGATTTTTTTATTTACAGTGAAAAGTCCGCGGCGTGCAGAATTTTTCATTCATAATAGACCAATTCATCTTTTGCTAAAACCAAAATGTTCCATATGAAACATGCCAGGGAATCAGCTGTATCCAGAAATCAAGTGTGCTAAAATAGGAGTATCGCTTTAGGATTTGGTCAAAGGAGTTATTATGAAAAAAAAGTTTTCAAAAGACCAACTGCCGGTGTTTCTGCAAAATGGCCGGCTGCGGTTGACAGCACTAGGGCTCATCGTTTTCGCAGCAATTGGGATTATCCTAGCTTTTTTCATTAATTTTATTTTGGGCATTTTCCTGCTAATCTTGTTCGTCGCGTTGGTGGGGACTGTTTTTTACGCCTTAGAAAAGGTGACTAAAGACACTAACGCTTACATTGCGGATTTATCTTACCGGATTAACCGGGGTGAACAAGAAGCGCTGATTAAAATGCCGATTGGGATTTTGCTATTTAGCGAAGATAATGAAATTGAGTGGACCAATCCCTATTTACAAGAATATTTGGGTAAAAAAGAAATTTTAGGTGAATCGATTGAAGCAGTGGATCCACAACTGGCGAAATTGATTTCAGAAAATAAATCGACCAGTGAACCCAAAATTGTTCGCTGGGGGGCCAACCAGTTTGAAATTATCATTCAATCTAGCATTCGGGTAGTTTATTTATTGGACATTACCCGCTATGCTAAAATTGAACAACGTTATAAGGACCAGCAACTTGCCATTGGGCAGATTTTCTTGGATAATTATGATGAAATCACCCAAACTATGACGGATAAAAGCATTTCTAATCTAAGCAATTACGTCACCAATGAGCTGAGTAATTGGGCCCGGCATTACGGGATGTTTTTAAAACGGGTTGACGATGATCATTTCTTTGTTTTAATCTATGCCAAGGCGTTGCGACAAATTGAAGCAGATAAGTTTAAAATTTTGGATCGGATTCGGGAACGAACGTCCAAACAAAATTACCCGTTGACCTTATCGGTTGGAATTGCGTACGGCAACACTGATTTAGCTAAGTTAAGTACGTTATCTCAAAGCAACCTCGATTTAGCATTGGGCCGTGGTGGTGACCAAGTTGTGGTCAAAGCAGAAAATGAACAGGCCCGCTTTTACGGAGGTAAGACCAACCCGATGGAAAAACGGACTCGGGTACGGGCTCGGATGATTAGCCAAGCATTGCAAGAAGTGATGCACCAAGTGGATCAAGTCTTCGTGATGGGGCACGCGCAGCCTGATATGGATTCTGTTGGCGCTTGTTTAGGGATTCGCCGGATTGCAGCAATGAACGGTAAAAAATGTTCGCTAGTGATTAATCAAGAACATTTGCACACAGATATTCAGCGCTTAATTAAAGAAATTAACGCGGATCCCAAGGCTAAGCCAGACGTTATCACGCCTGATCAAGCACTGGAAAAAGCCACCGGTCATAGTTTGCTGGTGATGGTGGATCATTCGAAACCATCGATTTCAACTAGCGCAGCACTTTACCAACGACTGGCTAACCGAACCATTATCATCGATCATCACCGTCGGGGTGAAGAATTTCCTGAAAATCCAATGTTAGTTTACATTGAACCCTACGCCTCTTCCACTTGTGAGTTGATTACTGAAATGCTGGAGTACCAGCCTAAAGAAACAGAAGCAATCAACAAGTTGGAAGCAACGGCGATGCTGGCTGGTATTACCGTGGATACCAAGTCCTTTTCTTTGCGGACGGGTACGCGGACCTTTGATGCGGCTAGTTATTTACGTTCAGTTGGTGCCGATGCGGTCATGGTGCAACGATTATTGAAAGAAAATGTGGACAACTACATTCAAAAGAATCATTTAATTGAAAGCATTGAATTCATTCAATCAAACATGGCACTATGTGCTGGTGAAGAAGACAAAACGTATGATCCAGTGATTGCTGCGCAGGCAGCAGATACGTTGTTATCACTGTCTGGCATTGACGCGTCATTTGTTATCATTCGGCGGCCTAGCGGAGAAATTGGCATTTCCGCCCGTAGTTTGGGCGAGGTCAACGTTCAGGTGATTATGGAACAATTAGGCGGCGGCGGCCATTTATCCAACGCGGCGACGCAGTTAAAGGACGTTTCAGTAGCGGAAGCTAAGGAACAGTTAACACAAGTCCTCACCAAGAAGGACAAACAGGAAGCAAGCGCAGATGAGTAAGCGCAACGCGAGGAGGAAATAAACATGAAAGTAATTTTCTTAGAAGATGTACGTGGTAAAGGTAAACGTGGCGAAATTAAAAATGTACCCGCAGGTTATGCGCAAAATTTTTTAATTAAGCGGGGCAAAGCAAAAGCAGCGACAAAACAAGCCATTAGCCAGTTAAAGGGTCAACAACGAGCTGAAGCCAAGCGGGCAGAAGAAGAATTAGCCGAAGCTAAGCAAGTTAAAAAGCAAATTGAAGCTGATGATACGGTAGTGACGATCAAATCAAAAGCAGGAACGGATGGCCGTTTATTCGGATCTGTTCCTAGCAAGCAAATTGCACAAGCTTTAGAGAAGCAGTACCAAATTACCGTTGACAAGCGCAAAATTGAATTGCCAGAACCTATCCGGGCGTTAGGTTACCGGAATGTGCCGGTTAAGCTGTACGGTGATGTTGCAGCTAAAATCCGGGTACACATTACCGCACAATAAGCGTGATTTTAATGGCAAGAACAGGGCAACCTTGGCTGACTGGCAGCAAAAGCGTGCAGTCAGTAGCGGCTGTCCTGTTTTTCATTTTCACGGCGGTATAATTGCAGATTAGCAGGCAACACCGTATAATAATGGCAGTAAATGAGGTAGTCGTTTTTAGGGAGGATTTTGGGCGTGAATGAGTTTGATCAAACCCCACCGCAAAATATTGAAGCGGAACAAGCTGTTTTAGGCGCCGTTTTCCTGAATCCAGAAGCGGTGGTTGAAGCCAGGGAATTCGTCGCCCCGGCAGATTTTTACCGGCGGGCGCACCAGCTGATTTTTCAAGCGATGGTGGATTTAAATGATGCTTCAGAAGCAATTGATGTGGTCACGTTAAAGGATCGCTTAGCTAGTCAAAATCAGCTAGAGGACATCGGTGGTTTAGCGTATTTAGGTGAATTAGCAGTGGCGGTACCCACTGCTGCGAACGTGGTGCACTACGCTAAAATTGTTCAAGAAAAGGCAATTTTACGCCGTTTAATTAAAACAGCCACCAAGATCGTCACTCAAAGTTATACGCAAAGCGAAGACGTAACAGCGATTTTAGATGACGCTGAACAGGCGATTATGAATGTTTCTGAACAGCGCAGCACCACTGGATTCAAATCGATTTCTGATGTCCTAACCAGTACGATCGAGCAAATCGACCAGTTGTACCAAAACAATGACGATATCACCGGTTTACCCACCGGATACCGCGATTTAGATAAAATGACTGCTGGGTTGCAAGATGACGAACTCGTGATTATCGCCGCTCGGCCTGCAGTTGGTAAAACGGCCTTTGCGTTAAATATTGCCCAAAATGTGGGTACCAAAACGGATAAAACTGTGGCGATTTTTAGTTTGGAAATGGGTGCAGAATCTTTGGTTAACCGAATGTTGTGTGCAGAAGGCAGCATTGACGCAGGGCATTTGCGAACGGGCCAACTTTCTGAAGAAGAATGGAACAATTTAATCGTGGCGATGGGTAGTTTAGCCAAAGCGTCGATTTACATTGATGATACGCCAGGCAATAAAATGGCGGAAATCCGGGCAAAATGCCGGCGTCTTGCCAAAGAAAAAGGCAACCTTGGCCTCATCGTGGTGGACTACCTCCAGTTAATCGAAGGCAGCAATAAAGAAAGCCGACAGCAGGAAGTTTCTGGGATTTCCCGCCAACTAAAAAAATTAGCTAAAGAGTTACATGTGCCGGTAATTGCCTTGTCACAGCTGTCCCGGAGTGTTGAACAGCGACAGGATAAGCGGCCAGTTTTGTCGGATATTCGTGAATCAGGTTCTATTGAACAGGATGCGGATATCGTAGCATTTTTGTACCGGGATGATTATTACCGGGACGAAGAAGGCGACGATGACGATGATGGCGGCGACTTTAACCAAGGTGGTGGCGGCGGTGAACGCGGCGCCGATCCTGAAGTGGGTGAAGTCGAGGTCATCATTGAAAAAAACCGGAGTGGTGCTCGTGGCACGGTGAAACTCTTATTTGTTAAACAATACAATAAATTTTCTTCAATTGCGTACATGCCTGATGGCGGTGCGCCTAACGGAGGCTAACAAAAACCCAGACAAACTCATTTTCGTGAGCTTGTCTGGGTTTTTTGATGCTTGGTTTAGTGGCGGAAACGTGCCCCTTCCGGCAGCTTCTTCCGTCTAGCTAGACAAGGCAAACCATTCACTGCGTGAATCATTCACCTTGTTACGCTAGTACTCAGAAGCTAAGCGCCGGAAGGGGCACTCTTTATTTCATTCCTCCGTATATTTTTTCAAAATTCCAGCGCATCATGTCGATGTAGGTGTCGCCGGTTTTGCCTTTTTGGGCGAGGGAGTCGGTGAAAATGGTGGCGTAAATACTTAAATCAGTTTCTTTGGCTACTTGCTGCATCGATTTTGGTGAGACTGAAGTTTCTACAAATAAATGTCGTACGTTGGCCTGGCGAATTTTTTTAAGTACGCGCTGCATTTGTTCCGGTGTTCCTTGGGCTTCTGTGTTCACTTCCCAAATGTAGGTGGGCGTGACTTGGTAAGCCTGGGCAAAGTATTTAAAGGCACCTTCTGAAGTCACTAATAAGCGGTTTTCCCGTGGGAGTTGGCTGAATTTAGTTTGAGCACGTTGGTGTAGCTGCCTTAATTTAGCCGTGTAAGCAGCGCTGTTTTTGCGGTAATAATTAGCGTTTGCCGGATCCTTTTTAATTAAAGCCGCCGTCATGGTTTCCACGTACTTAATGCCGTTATTTAAATCTAACCAAGCGTGGGGGTCCGGCTCGTTTTTGTTAGTGGTTAAATGCATGGGTGTGACCCCTTTACTGGCAGCAAACACGTCTTCTTGCGGATCTTTATGCGTGGTTTGCAACAGCTTTTTGAACCAGCCGTTGCCGCCGGTTTCTAAATTTAACCCGTTATGAAAAACCAGATCGGATTCAGCGGTTTTACGAATGTCTTGAGGTTGCGGGTCGTATTCATGGGGGTCCACGCCGCGGTTAACAATACTGTACACTTGCACTTTATTTCCGCCGACGTTGGCCACCATATCCGCTAAGATCGAGTTGGTAGTGACCACCTGCAATTTTTGTTGGTGCGTTCGCGTTGGTGCAGACGGCTGCCGGTGATCCCGCTGGTACATGAAGCCAGCAAGGCCGCCGCCGATGAGCAGTAAACTGGCTAAGGCACCGAATAACTTTTTAAGCATCGCGTTTAGCAGGCTCCTTTCTGTGTTGGAAAAGCAGGCCTTGTTTTGGCGAAAACAGGAAGGAAAAGACGAAGCCAACAGCGGCGACCACCACGATGGCAGGGCCAGATGCCCAGTTAAAGGTGTAACTGAAGTACAAGCCAATCACTGACGCTAACACGCCTAAAATCGCAGCGAGAATCAGCATCACGTGCATTTTGTTGGTCCATAAAAAGGCGGTGGCTGCTGGTGTAATCAGCATAGCAACCACTAAAATAATTCCGACTGTCTGTAAAGCAGAAACGGTGACCAAGGTGAGGACTAGCATTAAACTGTAGTGAATCACCAGTGTATTTAAGCCGTAACTTTGGGCAAATACAGGGTCAAACGACGTGATTAGCAGTTCTTTGTACATAAAAATCACAAAGATAATCACTAAGGCTAATACAACAGCCGTACTAATCATATCGTTATCGCTCACGGCCAAAACGTTACCAAATAAAATGTGGTGTAAGTTAGTTGAGCTTTCCGCCAATGAAATTAAGATGAACCCTAAGGCGTAAAAAGCACTGAACACCACGCCAATGGATGTGTCGGTTTTTAATTTACTGCGTGTGGCGATGTAGCCGATTAAAACAGCGGCTAAAATACCGAAGACCGCCGCGCCAAATAGCATGTTAATGCCTAGCATATAAGCGATGGCAACGCCAGGTAACACGGCGTGGGAAATCGCATCGCCCATCAGCGACATGCCGCGTAAAATAATGAAACTACCAATAATACCGGACATTACACCCACCATAATCGCGGTGACCAATGCACTTTGTAAAAAGTCGTAACGGCTGAGGGCGGTGATAAAATTCGCTATGCTGGTCATCCGCGCTCACCTGCCTGACTGGTAAATAAAACCGAAGAAAGGTCGTCACTGAAAACTTGGCGGATGTTTTCTGGCGTGTACACTTGGGCCACAGGACCAGCGGCTTCAATGCCATGATCCATAATCACCAAATCATCAAAATAAGCGGTGACTTTGTTTAAATCATGGTGAATCACAATGATAATTTTACCAGCACTGCGCCATTGCTTGAGAATCTGCATGATTTCGTGTTCACTTTTCAAATCAATACCCACAAATGGCTCATCTAAAATGATGATGTCCGCTTTTTGGGCGATAGCTCGAGCCACAAAAACGCGTTGCAGCTGACCGCCGGAAAGATTACCGATTTGCCGGCTGGCATAGTCAGATAAGCCAACTTGTTCTAAAGCAGCCGCAGCCTGTTTTTTTTCGTTTTTGCCGGGACTGCGGAACAAGCCTAGCTTACCGTAAGTGCCAGAAAGCACCACGTCGAAAACATTGATGGGGAAAGTAAGGTCTAAATCCTTACGTTGTTCAACGTAAGCCACCCGCGTTAATTGTTTGTTTAACGGCTGACCAGCAATGCTAGCACTGCCGCTTTGCGGTTTGACTAAGCCGAGCATGCCTTTGATTAGGGTGGATTTGCCTGCACCATTGGGACCAATGATGCCAGTAATCTTACCTGGTGCAAATGTCACTGCCAGTTGCTTGAAAACAGGTAAGTCATCGTACACGACCGTAAGATTAGTTACTTTGAGCATCGAATACCTCCATATTTAATTTGGTATTCAGTTAAACACAGTCAGGTCAACTCACTGCATTTAAATAAATACCGCCTCTAACTCTATTATACAGGATATTAATTTTAAATAAATAAAATAGTTTGCTTTACCTAAAAATATAGTTTAGTTTTAATAAACTTGTTACTAGAAATTAATGTTCGGATTTTACTGCAAAATTAAATGAAATAATTATTTTCATTCGGATTTTTTGTTGTGGTGGGCTGGTTTTGCTGGTAGAATAGGCCATGGTGTGTTGTTGCAAGGCAACAGGACATACACTAATTCAATGAGGTGTTATTATATGGCATCAGTTGTTGTAGTAGGATCCCAATGGGGCGATGAAGGAAAAGGGAAAATCACTGATTTTCTTGGCGAGCAAGCAGACATTATTGCCCGGTCACAAGGCGGGGACAACGCGGGGCACACCATCCACGCGCAAAATAAAGTCTTGAAGCTACGCTTGATTCCATCCGGAATTCTCTACCCTGACAAGCTGTCGATCATCGGAAATGGTGTGGTGGTCAATCCAGCGTCATTGGTAGCAGAATTAGACTACTTGGCTGAGCAAGGGGTAACGGCGGACAATCTGCGGATTTCCGACCGCGCCCATGTTATCTTACCCTACCATATCGAACTTGATCAGCTGGAAGAAGCTAGTAAAGGCGACCAGAAGATTGGGACAACTAACCGGGGTATCGGGCCAGCTTACATGGATAAAGCGGCGCGGACTGGTATTCGGATGATTGATTTACTCGATAAAGACACGTTTGCGGCTAAATTACGCCGGAACTTAGCGTTTAAGAACAAATTATTCACCCAAGTTTACGGCGGTAAAGCATTGGCCTTCGATGACATTTTTGACAAATATTACCAGTACGGCCAACGGTTAAAGGACTACGTGACTGATACATCGGTAATTTTGAACCAAGCACTGGATCAAGGTAAAAAGGTCCTTTTTGAAGGGGCACAAGGGATTATGTTAGACATTGACCAAGGAACCTATCCTTTTGTCACGTCTTCAAACCCAGTGGCTGGTGGCGTGACTGTAGGTAGTGGCGTTGGTCCAACGCGGATTAACCGGGTGGTTGGCGTTGCGAAAGCTTACACATCCCGTGTCGGCGACGGCCCATTCCCAACGGAACTGTTTAACGAAACCGGCAACTTTTTACGGGAAGCGGGTCACGAATATGGCACCGTTACTAAACGGCCCCGGCGAATTGGCTGGTTTGACGCAGTTGTTATGCGCCATGCTAAACGGGTTTCTGGTTTAACGGATCTGTGCCTGAACTGCTTAGACGTTTTAACTGGCTTAGAAACGGTTAAAATTTGCACGGCATATGAATTGGATGGCCAAACCATTTATCATTATCCAGCGAGCTTAGCTAAGTTATCCCGGTGCAAACCAGTTTATGAAGAAATGCCAGGCTGGCAAGAAGACATTACCGGCATCAAAAAGTTGGCAGATTTACCAGAAAATGCCCGTCATTACGTTGAACGGGTAGCCGCTTTGGTCGGCGTAGACATTGCCACTTTCTCAGTGGGACCTGACCGGAAGCAAACCAACGTTTTGAAATCAATTTGGCAAGAAGCTTAAGCAAAAAATTGAATGATAAGCGCAGGGACCACTTACATTAGTAAGCGGTCCCTATTTTAATAGTGCATTGCCTTGCAATTTACGGGAAAATATCATATGTTAGATGTAACACGTGTGTATGACAAAATCAATGAGGTGATTAAAGTATGGCTAATTCTGTTATTAAAAACAAAACGATCACAACTCGCGTTACGCCGGATATTAGTAAACGGGCCAAAGCAAATCTTGCCAAACAAGGCATCACGATATCTGAATATGTTCGTTTAGCTTTAATCAAAGCAGCTAATAATGAAGTGTCGCTAGTTAATTTTCTGGACACCCCTGAAGCTAAAGTGGCTAAACACGAAGCTGAAACTGGTCAAGTGGAAACAATTGGCACGTTAAATGATTTTAAAAAATGGCTTAATCATATAAATGAAGATTAAACAAACAAAAAAATTTAAGCGCGAACTAAAAAAGCTTGCCAAAAAGCATTTCCCTGTTAAGGTTTTAATTCCTTGTTTGAAGGCGATTATTGAACAAGACAAGCCTAGTTTAATTAAAATTAAAGATCATGCCTTAACTGGTTCTTGGTCTGATTACCGTGAATTTCATCCAGCCAGATATGGCAATTACGGTAAAGCTTTTGATAATTGGATTGTGGTTTATAAAATAAACCAAGATGAGTTGATTTTACTATTAGTGACCACTGGAAATCATGATATTTTAGGTTAATCGGGCCGTCATTTAATATCGGATTTGAATTCGCTTTTTTCGAATTAATAAAGGGAGATGGTATTAATGAAAAAACTCACTGATGAAAGATTAAAAGCCGCAAGATTCCGTTACAATTCTTATCTTTTTTATATTCAAACTACAATTTTAATTTTAATTGTAATTTTCGATTATATAACTCATGGCACTAATTATGTAATGCAACACCCCGCTCTTGGTGTATTATTTTTTACATTGTTTCTTTCTGGCATTAGGAGCATGATTATTGCAAAAGATTATACTAAACATGGATTACTTAGTGCTAGCATCGGTATTATTTCAGTTGATATGTTTGGATTAATTTTTATTTTGTTAAATATCCATAAGCCAGGAGTTGCCCTTTTTGCTATATTATTAGCTGCTGGCTCACTGATAGCTTTCGTATGTGCATTCGTGATATTTAGAAAGTAAGCGGATTATAAAGTGCAATGTTTGTGGAAAAGAAATAAAAACATGGGATAAAGCTTTTTTAAGATGAGCCTGCCACCATGTTCATTTACAGAGATAAGAAAATTTCTAGAGGAAAACTCAATTGTTTACTGTCAGGAATGTATTAAAAAGCTATTTTATAGAGAGTAAATGATAATGCGAATCCTTAACGTTAATATGATTTCTATGTCAAGAACTCAAATTGAAATTTCGTCACTGCCATAGAAGCACATTTTTGGGTTCTCTGCAAAGTCAAGAATAAAAGGGTTCTCTGTCAACGAGTGTGGATAGAGATAATTAAGAAAATCATTTCGTTTAACGACGAATTGGTTTTAATCGACAGGATTGTAACATGAAGGTTGATGATATGTCTTTTTGCCCATCTTTGCGCAAGATGATGATTGGTTATGTTTTTTATGATTGATACTGGCTTTTAATTGTTCGTTCTTCAACAAGATTGACTTTGGTAGTTAATCAGATTACCTGTTGATTATCATTTTCGTTACATTTTGATGTCTTTGTGTTACAATTGTCTCTTTGATGGGTGTAAAAAAGGCGTTATCACATCAAATGATGTCATAACGCCATTTATCTGATGGAACGTCAGGGGATCGAACCCTGGACCCACGGATTAAGAGTCCGTTGCTCTGCCAGCTGAGCTAACGTTCCATGCCATCAACGAATAATAGTATAGCAAAAATCAGGTAGGCGTGCAATGTTTTTCTGAGAAAAATTTAGCGGTAAGTGAATGTGGATTGATTTGTGGTGGTGTGAGTCTCAAATTGAATCGTTTGCGGCAAAAGCGCACAGTGACAAGGAAACATAAACTGGTCTTTGCCAATTTTGATTAGAATGAGTATAATTAAAGCGAGATGCATCATGCCTGAGAACGGCTTCAAAATTGATCAGCGCTATTGGCGCAGCAATTAACGTCATACCGCATTTTGAAATTCAATGATGAATAAGTAAGTTTAACGTCAACGGATCGCCACAGGCTGACTGCAGTAAAGGAATCCTTTTACTCCAGTCAGCGTGCTAGTGATCCGTTTCAAAGAGCACTGCGGAAGCGTTCAAGCTGTACGAACGTTCATATGCTAATGTGGACGAATTAGTGAAGTTGCCCAATGACTTCATGAGGGAGGACGACCAATTTATGGCAAAAAAGATTTTAGTTGTGGATGATGAAAAACCAATATCTGATATTGTAAAATTTAATCTAGCTAAAGAAGGTTACGATGTCATCACCGCCTATGATGGTGAGGAGGCACTGGCAAAAGTCAATGAGGTTAATCCAGATTTGATTTTGCTAGATTTAATGCTGCCTAAAATTGATGGCTTGGAGGTAGCGCGTGAAGTGCGCAAAAGTCACGACATGCCGATTATCATGTTGACTGCCAAGGATTCTGAAATTGATAAGGTTTTGGGCTTGGAAATGGGAGCTGACGACTATGTGACTAAGCCATTTTCTAACCGGGAGTTGGTTGCCCGGGTGAAAGCTAATTTACGTCGGCAAGGAACCATCAACAATGCGCAAAATGAGGAAGACGAAAATAGTGAAATCGAAATTGGTGATTTAACCATTCACCCTGACGCGTACATCGTGTCAAAGCGTGGGGAAAAGATTGAATTGACCCACCGTGAGTTTGAATTGTTGCATTATTTAGCTCAACACATCGGTCAAGTCATGACCCGAGAGCATTTATTGCAGACCGTTTGGGGTTATGATTACTTTGGTGATGTCCGGACCGTGGACGTAACGGTGCGGCGGCTACGGGAAAAAATTGAAGATAACCCGAGCCATCCGGAATGGTTGGTCACCCGCCGTGGTGTGGGGTATTATTTACGCAATCCAGATCAAGATTAACGTCACGTGAATAAAATAAGTGACGCGTTAAGCAGGATAAAAAAGGGACATAAGGTGGCAAAACTTTGTGTCCCTTCTTTTGATGGTAGGACACGGCAGCCGTTTATGGCGCCGCGTTACATATGCGATTAAGTTTGCTTTGAGTTGAGGCGCTGGGTATGAATAAAAAGATCCGCTTTTTCCAATCGATTAATTTTAAAATCGCGATTGTCTTCATTTTATTGTTAATGATTACGCTGGAGATTATCGGAGCTTATTTTGTTAAACAATTGGAAGAACAAAACATTGAAACATTTAAACAGCAAGTCCAAACCCCGGTTTACGTCAATAATCAGTTGAGCAGTCAGTTGTTGAAAAGTGATGCTACAGCGGCAGATAAGGCGATTGCTAACATCTTAACTGATTTGGATAATTCCGCGGATATTCGGGTAGTGGATAGCAAAGGTGTGGTTCGCGGCACTAGTGACGTCAACGATCAACGGATTATCGGGCAAAAAACCACGGACGATAACGTGAAAAATGTGCTGTATAACAACCGTTCTTACGAAACACTCTCTTATGATGAGAAGACTCACGCTAGCTATTACGTCAGCATTGTGCCACTAGTTAATCCTAACAGTGATAGTAACAGCAGCGTGGTGGGTGTCATTTACGTACGAGCTAATATGCAAAGCGTTTACCGTAACATCAACAACATTACGCTGATTTTCTTAACGGCATCCCTAGTGGCAGCGTTGTTTTCTTCAATCATCGCAGTGGTAATTTCCCGAGCGATTACCCGGCCCATCGATGAGATGAAAAAACAAGCCATTCGGATGTCCCGCGGCGATTATTCTGGGCAGGTCCGGGTTTACGGCCAAGATGAATTAGGTCAATTGGCCATTGCCGTAAATAATTTGTCGGTGCGGGTTGAAGAAGCTCAGGAAGCTTCCGAAGCAGAACGGCGGCGGTTGGATAGCGTGCTGTCCCACATGACAGACGGTGTGATTTCATCAGACCGGCGGGGCAACGTAATGATTATTAACGAAGCCGCTGCAGAATTATTGAATTTAGATGCAGATCAAGTGATTGGGCAATCACTTTTAAAATTGTTAAAAGTTGATGACCAATACACCATTCGCGATTTATTGAAAAAACAGTCAGAACTGATGCTGGACTTTTCCGTTCCCGGACACAGTCTAATCTTACACGTCGAATTTTCGCTAATTCAACGGGAAACAGGCTTTATCAGTGGGATTGTCTGCGTACTGCACGATGTGACGGAACAGCAGAAAAATGAGCGCGAGCGGCGGCAATTTGTTTCCAACGTTTCCCATGAATTACGGACACCGCTGACGTCCATGCACAGCTATTTAGAGGCTTTGGAAGACGGTGCGTGGAAAGATCCCGACGTGGCGCCGAACTTCTTGCACGTTACTCAAGAAGAGACTGAGCGGATGATTCGGATGATCAACGATTTGCTCAGCTTGTCGCGGATGGATTCGGGTACGGCTAAAATTGAAATGGAACTGGTGAACATCAACGAATTGTTCAATTATATTTTGGACCGCTTTGACATGATGATTAAGTCAGATTCACCTAGTGGCCAAGAAAATAATCGAACTGCCAGCAAGCCGCGAAAACAGTATAAAATTAAGCGCGAGATCACGAAACAAGATTTGTGGGTGGAAATTGACACAGATAAATTTATGGAAGTGATCGACAACATCATCAATAATGCGATTAAGTACTCGCCTGATGGGGGGACCATCACTTGCCGGCTGCTGGAAACTAATAATCACGTGATTCTCAGTATTTCCGACCAAGGTTTAGGTATTCCCAAGAAAGCACTAAGTCACGTCTTTGACCGCTTCTACCGGGTGGATAAAGCACGTTCTCGGGCACAAGGTGGCACCGGATTAGGCTTGGCGATTTCTAAAGAAGTCATTGAAAAACTCAACGGGCGGATCTGGGTTGACAGTAAGGAAGGCAAAGGGTCCACCTTCTATATTTCCTTACCGTACCAAGGCACCTACGAGGAGGATGATCTTTGGGATGAAAATTAGACATCTATTACTCAAACTCAGTTTGGTGATCATGGTGATCATCAGTTTAGTGCTGTCTTGGCTGATTTGGACCAATAATGCGCGGTTTCAACGGGATACCACTGATGTTGCCACACCAAAAACGCAGACCACGTCTAAAAACGTTAATGAAGTGTACTTACCGACGCAGTTGCTAACCAGCAATGAAACTGGCGCTAAATATTTAGTTTATAACAATAAAGAAAATTTAATTGATGCTTTGCATAAGAAAATGACTAAGTGGCGTTTTGCTCGGCCGCAAAAAATGAATTTTACCAGTAAAAGCTACTTAGCAGCAGTAAACCAAGCTGATGCAGTCAGTTTGGTTTACCCGCACAACATCAGTTATGGCGTATTTGGCAAAGCTTTTAAGCAAAAAGTAGCTCGGGTGAACCAGCAGCGTCTGTTTAACCGGATTATTTTACCGGCAGCTCATGCGGATACGGCCTACTTTTTAAATGACCAACATAAAACTGGGTTTAAGGTCACCTTACGCCATGCGGATCAAGCGGCAATTCAAGCGCGCTTGAAAAAAACCACCATGCGTTTACCAGTGACGGAAAAATGGTTTAATAATCGGTTGCAGATGTACTTTTTACGCAATGTTAAAGTGACGCAATACAGTTATCTAGTGACTAAGCAAAGTCCCACCACCTTTGTGACTTCATTGTTAGGCGGCGATCCTAGCGCGCTTGAAACTAAAGAGCAAAAAGATTTAACTACCTATAGTGATGGCACTTATAAAAATTTGGCCGTCGATCATCGTAAAGGTACCGTTGACTTTGAAGACTATTCAAAAGATATTGCGCGGAAAACACCTACTGTCGCTTTGACAAACGGGCACCAAATGTTGAATAAAATCGGTAATACACCCGGAAACATGCGCTACTTTGATTATGAGACTAAAACACATACCATGGTTTATCGCAGTTATGTTGAAGGACTACCGGTTTTTAATCAAACTGATTTTGGCGCCGTTAAAGTACAGTTGCTGAAAAATGGCGTTAAACTGAACTTTTCCCTTTATGCGTTGCAAGTTCCGTTACCAGCGGATAAAGCGGCAACCCCGCTGCCCACCACACAAACTGCGTTGGATCGACTATCAGCAGCTGGCTATGACTTAACTAAAATTACTGGCATCAAGCTGGGCTACCATTGGGGCGTCAACGCCAGTTCGTCTTCGGTGATCGATTTAACGCCAACTTATTATTATCACTATAATGGTAAATGGGTCAGCTTTGACCAGTTGTTAAATCCCACTAGTGACGCGGCAACGACCAGTGAGGAGCGTGCTGAATAATGGATTTTAAACGCATCGAAATCATCTTTTTAGTGGTGTTTACGTGCTTGAATATTTTCTTGTTTAATGCATACAAACAAAACCAGCATGTTGAAACGGTAAAAAATGAAAGTGTCAGCCAAGAAACATTGATTTTGCGTGAGATGCACGAAGATCAAATCAGTACGCCGAAACTGGCTACTAAAGCAAAAATGGGCTATTATTTATCCAGCCGCCCGACTAACGCGCTCCAAGCAGCCAGCAAACATTTGCAAAGTCAGCGGACCAATTTTGACGATAACCGGTTGTACAGCAGTTTTAACCGACCATTAAATCCTAAGGATGGTAGTTATACTGCTGCGTTAAAGCCACTTTTGGCTGATGCACATATGATTACGTTTGGCAAGCACTATCAATATTCAAAACGTTTTTCTAGCAAGGATCGACTTGTTTACACGCAAAAATTAGCGGAAGGCGCCTTGTACGATGAGCGGGGCGAAATTATTTTTCACATTTCCAATAAACAAATTGTCGGTTATCAACAGACTTATGTCGATCACGTAACGACTTTACGAGAAAAAGAACCGACTATCAGTGAAAAACAAGCAGTTTTAGCATTGTATAGTAATAATGCCATCGCAAATGGGGCCACTATTAAGTGGACTAAATTAGGTTATTCGCGTTTATTGGACGCCAATAATAGTTCGGTTTACATCCCCACTTGGTTCATCGCAGTGGAAAATAAAAATAGTGGCAATATTCAAATCAAGCGGATTAACGGCTTTTCCAGCGTGTTGATGAAGACTAGCGACGATGAGAATTTGGCTAATGCGACCAGCACCAGCAGTTAAATTAGCGTGCATTGTTGTGGAAAGTCGGTATAATGGAATTTAATGAAAGTTTAGTCAGGAATGGAGATCAACCATGGAACAAAAGGACGATCAAATGAAGATCAGTGTGTTAAGCAGCGGTAGTACAGGCAACGTCACGTATATCGAAACACCGCGGCGCCAAGTCCTAGTTGATGCCGGGTTAAGCGGCCGTAAAATTGAGCGGCTCATGCAATCAATTGGCCGCGATCTCAGTACTGTCAACGATTTATTTGTGACGCATGAACATACCGACCACGTTAAAAGCGTAGGTATTTTGGCGCGGCGTTACCCACAGTTAAATGTTTACGCGAACCAGCTAACATGGCAGGCAATGTTGCCAAAAATTGGTAAAGTACCACTGGCGCAGCAACATATTTTTGAAACCGGTGCGTTGAAAAGTTTTGCGGATTTAGATGTTCAAAGCTTTGGCGTGTCCCACGATGCCATCGCGCCCCAATTTTACCAATTTCAACACCATGACAAAACTTTTGTCATTTTAACGGATACTGGCTACGTTTCAGAACGGTTAAGTGCGCAAATCAGTGACGCGACCGCATACTTATTTGAATGCAACCACGATGTGGAAATGTTGCGGATGGGCAAGTACCCTTGGCCGTTAAAGCAGCGGATTTTAAGTGATAAGGGACATTTGAGCAACGAAGACGGGGCCGACGGGCTAATGGATGTTATTGGCAACAAAACTAAGGACATTTTTTTAGGGCACCGGAGTTTAAATAATAATATGAAAGAAATCTGTCATTTAACCGTGGCTTCCACGTTAAAGCAGCATGATTTTGGTGTGGATCATGATTTTAAGCTCTATGATACAGAGCCAGACGATGCCTCTGCACTTTTGGCACTGTAAAAATTGTAAAATTGTCGCAACTTATTCATTATTTTTTCAAAAAATTACGTTATGCTAATGATATTAAATCACGTTACTAAAAATGGAGGTTTGTCATGAAGCAAAATGGTTTAGTGAAAACGGCAATAGTAGCGCTTGTCGCAGCCGTTGTGGGTGGGGGTGTCGTTTATGGCGGTACCAACTGGTTAAATAGTGGCAGCAGTCCCAATGGCAGTGTCGTTAACACTAGTAATAAATCGGGTTCCACTAAAGTCAGTAACGTTAAAGTAACCACTAACTCACAAGTATCAAAAGTATTCAACCACACTAAAAATGCAGTCGTTTCCGTGGTGAACCTACAAAAACAAAACCAGTCTGAGACAGGTTTAAGTGAATTTTTTGGGGGTTCTAGTTCAACAAATGATAAATCCAATAGTGATGAATTACAGGAATACAGCGAAGGTTCAGGGGTGATCTATAAAAAGGCCAACGATAAAGCCTACATTGTCACCAACAACCACGTGGTTTCCGGCTCACAAAAAATTGAAGTCATTTTAAGTGATGGGACAAAATTAACCGCAAAAAAAGTGGGTGCTGATTCGGTTACCGACCTAGCGGTATTGAGCATTGATCCGGATAAAGTTACCCAAGTCGCTAGTTTTGGCAATTCGGATAACATCAAAGTCGGTGAACCGGCCATTGCCATTGGCTCACCATTAGGCTCGGAATATGCCACGTCAGTTACCCAAGGGATTATCTCCGCTAAAAAGCGGAATGTGACGGTTTCTAATGAAAGTGGCCAGGCAACTGGTGAAGCAACGGTTATTCAAACCGATGCCGCCATCAACCCCGGTAATTCTGGCGGACCACTATTGAACATTCAAGGACAGATTATTGGAATTAATTCCATGAAGTTAAGTAGTACAGGCAGCTCATCAGGTAGTGATACCTCGATTGAAGGGATGGGCTTTGCGATTCCTAGTAACGAAGTGGTTAAAATTATTGACCAGTTAGTGACGAATGGTAAAATTACCCGGCCTGCCTTAGGGGTTACCATGACAGATTTGGCGAACATTTCAGCTAATCAACAAAAATCAATTTTGAAATTACCTAGCGATGTCACTGGCGGGGTTGTGCTGATGTCCGTTAAAAGCGGTGCGCCAGCAAGCAATGCTGGTTTACAAAAGTACGATGTGATCACGGCTATCGGTGGTAAAAAAGTTACCAGCAGCGTTGATTTACGAACAGAGCTTTACAACCATGCCGTGGGTGACAAGGTCTCTGTGAAGTACTACCATAATGGTCAAGAAAAAACAGGTACCATTAAGCTAAGTAAATCTTCTTCCCAATTAAACATTACAGAATAGTTGCGCGTGTAGCATCAGACGGTTAACCGCCATGTAGTAGCCTAGCTGAACGAATGGTTCGTGGAACGGATCGTTTGGGCAGCTGGCACAGGTTTAGGATAATTTATGCAATCAAAAAGTGGCTGTGGCAGAAAGCTCGTTTCTTTCTGTTACAGCCGCTTTTTTTGACTTACCCTGACCTAGATATAAATAAAGCAGCCGTTCACCAAACGATGTACTACAGCAACTGTCTGTTGGTTACGTGCTTTTTTGTTAATGATTACCAAACCTAGGTTAGCGCGATTGACTTGAAAAAAAGTGAGTAGCGCGCTACAAGCGGCATAATGTTCGGTAATTTAAAAACTGGTTTATTTTAAGTAACCGGATAACCTGTGAATTTATTAGGATTAGCTAAACTAAACGCCTGACCAATTCAATTTGGGAATGTTAAGAAATGTCAATGTCAATGTGAATAAAAGTTGTGAACAGGTTTTTGCACAACTGTGGATAACTCAAAAAGGCGATAAACAAGCAAATTTAGGATTAAAAGTTTTCAACAGGTAAGCTGACCGCTTGTGGATAACTAAAAACGTAGCTACCTGTTTTTATGTTAAAAAGTCTGATATAATAGCATTTATGGACAACAAAGCGCGCTATACCGAACGTTAAATCAACTGTGGATAACATTTAAAATAAAAAAAGTAGCTTTTTTTGGCTTACTGGATTTAGTACGCGAAAAAAGGTTTGCCCCTATATTTAGGCTGCAGGTTGTTAACATGTTGATAACTCTTGTGGACAACTTGTGTATAGACGTGAATAAAATAAATTTAGCTTGCGCAATTTTTAGCGCGCTGAGTAGGAGGAACACATGCTGACGGTAAAAATTATCGGTGTTGGAAAATTAAAAGAAAAGTACTTACGCCAAGGAATGGCGGAGTACGCCAAGCGCTTAGACACTTTTTGTAAATTAAAAGTCATCCAAGTGGCGGACGAAAAGGCGCCAGAGAACTTAAGCGCCGCTGAAATGACTGACGTTAAGGCAAAAGAAGGCCAGCGGGTATTAGCTAAAATTGGCCCCCGGGATTACGTTTATGCACTGGCTATTGAAGGGCAGCAGCGTAGTTCAGAAGCTTTTGCGGCCGAGTTAGATCAATTACCGACTTATGGGCATTCGGTCATCACCTTTGTTATCGGTGGCTCTTTAGGGCTGTCACCAGCAGTGTTGCAACGCAGCGACACCCAGCTAAGCTTTGGCAAATTAACTTTGCCCCACCAATTGATGCGTTTAGTGTTGATTGAACAAATTTACCGCGGGTTTATGATCAATGCGGGGCGGCCTTACCATAAATAAAGGAGGTGCAGACCAGCCATGCAACGTGCACAAGCTGTTTTTAATGCAATTCAACGCGACCAACAAAATAGCGTGTTTACACGGCAAGGGATTCAGCCACTTTATCAGGTGCTGCCGCAAGCGCGGATTTTAATTGTCAGTCAAGCACCTAGTAAAAAGGCTCAGCAAGCGATGATTTTCTGGCATGATCCTAGTGGTGACCGTTTACGGCGCTGGATGGGTGTCAGTGCGGCTGAATTTTACCATGCTGGTAAGATTGCCGTTTTACCGTTAGATTTTTATTATCCAGGTAAAGGGAAACACGGTGATTTACCGCCGCGGAAAGGTTTTGCGCAAAAGTGGCACCCGCCTTTATTAGCGTTGATGCCCCACATTCAATTGACCTTGCTTATCGGTCAGTACGCACAGCGCTACTATTTAGGTGCTGCGCGGGAAAAAACGCTCACTGCCACTGTACAGCATTACCGAACATACTTACCCCGTTATTTCCCGTTAGTCCACCCCTCACCGCTAAATTATGGTTGGCTGCACCGTAATCCTTGGTTTGAAGCTGATGTCGTGCCTGATTTACAAAAGCAAGTGCGACAATTACTGACAGATTGACGTTAAAATAAAAAAAGCACCAACGCTTTTTTCAGCGTTGGTGCTTTTAGTTTGTTAAAGCTTAGTGCTTCCGTTTTTTAATGTTGTCATTGAGTGTATCGTCGATCGGGTAGGTCAGGCGGATTAAACTGGAAATGACCACTGGCAAAATGAAGACTAAGATTACTAAGCCGATGATCACGGCCAGTGCAACTTGAATCAAGGTTAAGACGCCTGATGGAATCAATGCGGCAAAAGTTCCACTCAAGATAATTGCGGCAGAGATGACCACGGCACCGATAACACCTGAAGCGGCGATGATTCGTGTACTTGGTGTACCATCGCTCAGACCGAATTCACGGTACTTCATCATTAGGAAAATACTGTAGTCAACGCCTAATGCCACTAACATGACAAAAGAGAAGAACGGTGTGTTCCAAGTTAACATATTTTGGTCTAATACAGCAGTGCTGAGCCAACGCGTCAAGCTGAGTGACGTGATGTAAGCTAGCAACAAGGTTCCTAAAATGTAGAACGGCTGTAGAACTGACCGGGTGATGAACATTAATGCAAACAGGATGCCGACTAACATAATCGCAGCGGTCCGCAAGAAGTCCCCACTGGCGATGTGGTGTGTGTCAGAGATTGTTGCAGTCTGACCACCGATGGCAACTTTTGCACCAGACAACGGCGTACCTTTGAGTTCGTTTTGAACTTCTGATTGTAAGGCATCAATCTGCGCCATGGATTTTGCAGAACTTGGGTTGGAGTCTAAGACAATGGTCATCTTGGTGATCTTCTTATTCGCAGACATGTAAGTCTTAATTGCAGTGCCAAAGGTCTTACCATGTAAGACGCTGCTTGGAATGTAGAAGTTCTTAGCAGCAGCAGAACCTTTCAAACCGCCAAGATAATCATCTGCGCTGGCAACACCTTTATTGATTTTGGTAATGCCACCTTGTGCATCGACTAAACCATTCTTCAAAGTTTGCATTTGACCAACTAAACCTTGCAATGTGGTGTACATGGTCTTTTGCCCATTGTTGACTTGAATCAAGCCAGCTGTTAATTGCGGTGCTTTGGCGTTTAATTGGTTAGCGCCACTTGCTAATTGGTTAGCACCAGTAGCAAGTTGACTGACGCCGCTAGTTAAGGCAGGGACTTGACCATTTAAGGTGCCTAACCCATTAGCTAATTGACCTGCACCACCATTTAAAGCAGCGGAGTTAGCCGTTAATTGTTGCGCACCATTTGCGGCTTGATCGACACCACCAGTATATTGCTGTAAGCCAGCAGCTAATTGGTTAACCTGGCTTAATAGCTGTGATTGACCAATGGTTGCTTGGATGGTGTTTTGGTTAGTCACGTTAACGCCACTACCATTGACACCAGCGTTAAGTTGTTGTGCCACACCAGCTGCTTGGTTAGAAGCAGTCTGTAATTGTGCTAAGGATTGGGTTAAGGTGCCCATTTGATTTTGTAAATCACTTAAGCCACTAGTTGCAGCAGCCAATTGATCCGTTTGACCTAACAATTTGTCTGCATTGTCTAACATTGCGTTCATGTTGCTCAATTGTGACTTCAAACTGCTGATCTCATTGTCGCTTGGCAATTTATCAGCCAAAGCGGTCAAACCAGATAAATCAGGTAACTGTGTTTGTTCAGCTTGTTTTTGCAATTGCGTTAGCGTATTGCCGTTAGCTTGTAAATTGTTCTTCAAGCTGGCAGAAGCCGTTTTAATAATGGTTTGTGCTTGTGCTTTAGACGCTTCACTGGCATTATCGTCAGCAACAATCTTTTCTGCGGCGGCGATGACGGCTTTATCTGCGTCTGCAGCAGCGCTGTCATGCGCACCGATTTGTTTTAACGCAGACTGTAAGGTTTTTTGCGTTGTTGCTAATGCGTCTGCTTTAGATTGCAGTTGATCAATTTGTGTTTTAGCAGTTTGCAAACTATTCAGTAAGGTTAACATTTTGGTTAACTGTGGCTGCATAGCTTTCGCTTGTTTAACCTGTTTTTTCAAAGCGGCACTTTGACTGCTGAGACCTTGTAATTGTGATTGCGCTTGGCTTAACTGAGCTAACTTCGATTGATTAGCACTCAACGCGCTATTAATCTGATTAACGCCGCTAGCAATACCATTGTTATAGGCGGTTAACCCGGCTACTGCTAAAGGCAATTGACTGCTTTGACTGACTAATTGTTGGACGCCGCTAGTGACTTGACCAGAATTACCAGCTAATTGGGACAAGCCGGTGTTAAGTTGGCCCACACCGGTTGTATATTGGCCCACGCCATTTTGCAGCACGTACGCGCCGCTAGTCAGTTGGTTAACGCCACTAGCTAATGTACCTGTTGAACTATTTAGCGTACCTAAACCGTTGCTCAACGTGTTTGCACCATCAGCTAATTGACCGGTACCACTGGTTAGTTGCTGACTACCGTCGACTAATTGACCAGTGCCATCGATTAATTGTTGGACGCTGCTGAGACCGCCTTGCATGTTACTTTGGTCTAACTTGGTGCTGGCTTTGTTCAACCCTTTATTGATGGTTTTCAGGCCTTTACCAGCAGATTTCATACCGCCGGTAACCGTGCCTAACTGCCGGTTAACGTAAAGTTCGTTGACTTTGCTACCCCCAGGCTGGGTGACGGAAGCGACAGTCTTAACGCCGTTTTCTTTTTGCAGTTTCCGAGTAACTTGATCGATAACTTTCAAATATTTTTCATGATTGAGTTTCTTATTGTTTTGAATGTACAACGTTGATGGCTCCGCAGTGCCTTTAGAAAAGTGGCGCTGAACCACTTGAAATCCTTGCTTAGCAGGTAGGCTGTCGCTGAGTTCATCAACTGTATCATAGTTAAGTTGGCTACTATAGGTGAATAGGAACGGAATGGTGACCAACAAAACTAAGCCTAAAGCGATAAATGGGTGTAGGACAGAATTTTTGGATAAACCGTGCCATAACTTACTGTCACTTTTAGTTTCAAAGGTTTTAATCGGCCAAAACATCCGCCGGCCTAAAGTTGCCATGAAAAATGGGTTTAATGTGAGTAACACTAATAACAAAATGGCAACGCCAACAGCGACACCCACAGCAGAACGGTAAATGGAGAATTTAGCTAGTGCTAAGGCCGTAAACCCGATTAAAATTGAGGAACCACTATATAAAATGGTGCGTCCAGCAATTTTACGGGCGGTTCGCGTGGCCGCCACCGCATCATCTGTGTTGCTCAGCTCATTTTTGAACTGATCATACAGTAAAATGTTGTAGTCGGTCCCAATGCCAAACAGTACCACCACCATGAACACTTGGGTAAACGACGACAGTGGAAAATTAAAGTAATCCACTAAGTTCATCACAACGCTTAACGAAGTTAGAACTGAAACGCCGACAGTAAATAATGAAATCAGCGGGACAATCGGCGAACGGAAGACGATGATTAACACAATAAAAATGAAAATCGCCGCGATCACTTCAGTTTTTTTAATCCCTTCTTCAGTAGCTTGACTGAAATCATCATTTAAAATGTCACTGCCAGTGACGTAGGTTTTAACCCCCACTGTTTTGGCGGCGTGGCTGATATCTTTGTTCATTTTGCGAGCGGTATCTTTTTTGCCCACCATTAGCTGAACTAACTGAGTTGATTTGTCTTTTGAAACCAGCTGTTTGCGGGTTGCCGCGTTATCTTTAGCAGCAGTGACCGATTTAATGTGGTAATGTTTTTTATTATCACGGAAATTGCGCACGGTTTGCGCAATATTATCTTTTTGTGTGCTGGACAGTGGTTGTTTGCCGTTGTTAAAGACCACGACAACTTGCCGGGTATTCCCCTGACCACGGCCCCATTGATTCTGCATCACGTTGGCAACTTGGCTTTGCGCAGATGCAGGAATTTTAGTTTGGCCGTATTCACGCACTAGCCGGGTTGTGTTAGGCATGGCAATGATTGCCACGATAATCACCACTAACCAAGCCACAAGTGCGCCCACGTGCCGCTCTAAAAAGTGTCTCAAGTGAATTCCTCTTTTCCTCATTTAATTATGAAAATAAAGCACTGAAAGCTCACCTTTACCAAGGGTTATATGAAAACATTTTACTCATTTTCAGCAATTTGTCAATGACTTCGAATGTCCATTATGGATTTTCTTACTATTTTATTTTTTTGTCTAACTAGCTGGCAGACTGTTATATAGGTAGTAAAAAAGTTAAGCGCGCTTGATAGCGCGCTTAACTTTTAGTTAACAATGATTATGGTAAACTTAGTGGGCAATTAATTTTTAATTTAAGGGATGGAACGATGAAAAAAATTGTTAAGGGCATGTTGGTAACACTAACGATTTTAATAGTGTTCAGTGCTGGTGGGTGGCTTTATCTGCGTAGTCAAATCCACCAACCAAGTGAGCAAGCCCGACAGGCTGCCACTCGTGCACAGACAACACAACCGGTACTTTCTTTTAAAGCCGATTTAGTAAAGGGGCCGCAAATCATCTTTTACCCGGGAGCGCTAGTGGCGCCAGAAAGTTATAGCGTTTGGGCAGAAAAATTGGCTGCCGCAGGTTACCAAGTATCCATTGTCCGCTTTCCACTGGATTTAGCTGTTTTGGCACCGCAACGGGCACATCAAGTCTTAGCAAAACATCAGCGTGCCTATGTGATCGGTGGGCATTCATTAGGTGGCGTGATGGCTAGCCGCTTTGCACAGCAACATCAAGCGCGCTTGAAAGGTGTTTTCTTTTTGGCGAGCTATCCGGATAAAAAAGGGAGTTTGCGTCAGCTGGACCAGCCGGTGCTATCTGTCACGGCTAGTCGGGATGGCGTTTTGGATTGGTCGGCTTACCGACAAGCCAAACAATATTTGCCTCATCACACCAGTTATCAGCAAATTAAAGGTGGCAACCACGCTGGTTTTGGCAGTTACGGTGCGCAAAAGGGTGACCATGTGGCTACTATCAGTTCGCAGGCGCAGCAACAGCGCACGGCGACCATATTGCTTCGCTGGCTACGGCAGTTGAATTAAATTAGACTTATAAAAGTAAGCAGGTAGCAGGCTTTTAATGAGTATACGGTAGTTTAAACCAGTGAGTGTTTTGCTACGTCAAGCATTCACTAAATGTTGCTAAGCACAACTTAACTAATTTATGGCACATTTAAAAAGCGGCAGGACCAAGTATCATGACACTGCCGCTTTTCACCTTACCCCCGCGGTCGCAGCTCCTTTTGCAGCTGGCCATCTTTCCGGTAAATTTTCACGTGGGAATTTTTATGCTGCACAATTTGCCGCGCGCGGGCGATGGCATCCGCTTTTTTCGCAAAGACATGGCTAGCGCGCTTACTGCCTTCCGCTAATACGGCCCAGCCATCCGCTTGCCATTTGACGCATTCATTGGCGTCAATGAGTTGGGGGTTGCTTTTTTGTGGGTGGCGGTCGCGCTTACTGGGGTTAGCGTCTTGGCGTAAGTGTTGTTTTTCTTTAGCCGTGGCATCTTGGAACCACTTTTTTGCTTGGCTCAACGCGATGGGGATGGCCCGGTGATCCGGGTAACCGTCCGCCAGCAGCGCATTACCAATCTCGATGGCTTTTTTTCGTTCTAGTTCCGGTAAATTTTTCATTGAGCGGGGATAATCTCGCATGTTCCAAGGCATAGGCAGGCCTCCTTTAAAGTTAGTAATTCTAGTTTAAGGGAAGGTTAGCCGCTGCAAAAGAAATATGCAAACGTTCCGCTTTTAGGTGACAATGTGCTACTAGGCGTTTCGCGTCGCTAGCTAAATACTTTGCGCCGCGATGTATTCGATGTTACATGTTCAGCTTCTTTGTTACAATGGACGTTAAACGTTAGAAACGGGGAAAAAGATGTTAGTTGTTGTAATTATTTTAATTGCGTTATTTGGGGCTTTTGTCCGAACGGTATTCGGATTTGGTGAAGCGCTGGTTACGATGCCGCTACTAGCTTTAGTGGGGTTTAAGCTTTCCAGCGCTACTGCTTTAATTGGCGCGTTAGGGTTGTTGGTGGCGCTGCCAGCAACTATTCGCTCCCGGGCGCACATTGATTTTGCCGTGGTGCGGCGCTTGGTGCTGGGTTCATTGATCGGTGTACCAATTGGCATTTTATTGTTGAAATTGGTTCCGACCCGCTTGATTCTACAGTTATTTGGGTTATTTTTAATCAGTTACGGCAGTTATCAGTTGTGGCAGCTTTGGCGGGGAAAACCAAAAAAAGCGCGCTTGCAAGCAGCGCGCTGGGATTATTTGGCCGGATTGATTTCTGGTGCACTAGGCAGTGCGTATAACAGCCATGGTGTGCCGGTGGTGATTTACGGGACGTTGAAGCGGTGGCCGGTTAACCAACTGCGCGGCATTTTACAAGCACACTTTGTTTGTGTGGGTGTCATTGTGGTGAGCAGTCAAGTCGCTGCCGGTTTTTGGAATGGGGAGGTCGTGCAGTTATTATTGATCATCATCCCACTGTTAGCCGTTGTGATTCCTTTTGGTAACTGGCTTAGTTCCCGGATTCCGCAAGCCACCTTAGTTAAATACATTTATTTGCTACTGGTTATTTTTGGTGGCTTGTTGGTGTTTAAATCTTTAAACTAATGCTTCTTTGCGCTGGTGAAATTTCAACGTAATCAAGCCACTGATAACTACGCAGACAGCCGCCACTAAATAGGTACTTTTAATCGCCTGTAGTGAGCCTAGTTGAGTCGCTACTTTTGCGGAATGACTGGTGGCAAGTTGGGCAATGTTATTTTTTTCTAGAATGCTCATAATCCCAATCAATAGGGCGGTCCCAAAGGAGCCAGCTACTTGACGGATGGTGGTAAACATGGCTGAACCATCGGGAATGATGGGTTTTGGCAGTGAATTTAGCGCTTCGGTTTGAATCGGCACGGTGACCACCGACAATCCTAATTGCCGGACGGCTTGAGCAGTGGCGATCCAAGCAAAGCTGGAATTTAAACTGACGGCACTGAGCATCAACGTGCCGATTAATAAAATCCCTAGGCCGCTAAATGCAAGGTACTTCACGCCCCAACGATCGTACATCCGCCCGCTAATCGGCGACATCAACGCGATGACCACCGCTCCTGGCAGCATCGCTAATCCAGAGTATAGCGCGCTATAATGCATGATGTTTTGCATGTATAACGGTAATAGCAACATCCCACCATACAGCGCCAGCATCAGGAAAACGTTGACGGTGACCGCGACGATAAAGTTGTGACTTTGAAAAACGTTAAAATTGAGCAACTTTACTTTGGTGTGAGTCTGTTGGTAAATGAAAATTGTCACTACGATAAACCCTAATAGGCAAAAACCTAACACTTTAATAGAAAATAACGGCGCGTCCCCAGCGTTGCTAAAACCTAGTAGCAATGCGCCTAAACCGATGCTGGAGAGGATGACACCTTGCCAGTTCAGCTTCAACTTTTTATTGGTGCCTAAGTTGTGCAGCATAAAAGAGGCAAAGATAATGTCTAAAATAATTAACGGGGCCACCATGAAAAATAGCCAGCGCCAACTATACTGTTCCACTAGGTAACCTGAGATGGTGGGGCCTAGTGCCGGGGCAAAGTTAAGTGCCAAGCCGACCCAGCCCATGGCGCTGCCCCGTTTGTTGGCGGCGTACATGTTCATGATGGACACGTTCATCAGTGGCGCGATTACCCCAGCACCGCCAGCTTGAATCATCCGGCCCGTAATCAGCGTTAAATAATTTGGTGCGATTCCAGCTAACAGTGTACCACCAGCAAACACGGACATCGCCGTTAAGTATAACTGGCGAGTGGTAAACCGCTGAATTAAAAAAGCAGTGAGCGGCACCATAATGCCGTTGACTAGCATGTACCCGTTTGACAGCCACTGCCCTTGTGCAGCGGTGATGTTAAACGAGCGCATAATACTAGGCAACGCGACGTTCATCAATGTTTGATTCAAAAAGGCCAGAAAAGTCCCCATCACAAGAACCAGCATAATTCGTTGTTTACTAGTTAAATGAATTTTCAATGTTATCGAGTTGTTTCTCCTTATTGAATGAGTTTATTTGTCCTGTTGATTAGTTAACAAGACCAATATACTATTCATCTTACGCAAATTCGGTGCCAAAAGCAATCCAATAACCTAGACCAATCATTTTCTAGCGCGCTAAACTTTTGCTGAGCGGCCTTTGGTGATGTAAAGGAGAAAAACAATTAACAAACTGATGATAAAAATTGCGGTTAACCACATTGCCCAGTGCATGCCACGGACTAGTGAGGCTGGTACTGAACTGATCAATACCAACATGGTGATGGAAACTGCCGCAAACATTTGACGGATAGCATTGAAAAGCGCCGTTGCATGGTCGATTTCATCGGGTTTAAGTTCAATGAACGCTTCGGACATGGCAGGTGAAAAGACCAAGGCGTTGCCGATCATCCGGAGTGCATAGGCTAGCGTCACCACCCATAATGCCGTGTGGGCCGTCATCGTAACTAGTGGGATGGTGGCGATGAGCATTAAAATGGCACCAGAAGTAATCAGCCATTTAGGACCGTAATTATCATAAGCGCGACCGACAAATGCGGCGGTGATCGCATTTGATGCCGCACCGGGCAGTAAGACTAACCCGGCGGTCATACTGCTCATGTGCATGGCATCTTGTACATAAATGGACACCATCTGTTCAGTTCCTAATAAAATCATAAACGCTAAAATACCAATAATGGTCATCATCCGAAACGCCCGGCTTTTGAAGATGGTGATTTTTAACATCGGTTGTTTGAGCCGCAGCTGACGTTTGGCAAATAAATAAATCAGAATTAACCCTACTATCAACATTGCGGAGCCTTCCAGCGGTTGTGTTTGGATGAAAGATAGGCTAGATAACGCCAATCCGGTGCCGAGTAAGGATAAAATCACAGAGATCGTTTCAATTTTAATGGCTTTTGGCGTAGTGAAATTCGGGAAGGTGCGGTAGCCAATTAGCCAAACCACGATCATAAATGGCAACACTAAAATAAATAAGTAGCGCCAGCCTAAAGTGGCCAAAATGAAGCCGGCCAATGTTGGTCCAATTGCTGGGCCAAAAGCTAAGATTAAACTGGAGAGACCAATGATGGTTCCCCGTTTTTCTGCTGGGTAGATGGTAATCATCGCTGTCATTTGAAATGACATTAAAATACCGCCGGCACAAGCTTGAATCAAACGTCCTAGCAATAACAACCAAAAATTAGGTGCTAAGCTGCCAATGGCAGTTCCGATAATAAAAATACCGATGGTACTTAGAAAAAGTGAGCGATTACTGTATTTTTCGTATAAGTTTGACGTTAAAGGCGTGATAATACCAATAATCAATGTGTAACCCGTGGTTAGCCACTGAACTAAAGCCAACGGCTGGTGCATGGTGGTTTGAATCACCGGAATTGCGGTGGTCATCATCGTTTGACTGGTTAGACTAATAAATGTCGCGATAAATAAAATAATTGAGACGATCAAACGTGTTTGGGGATTAATTTTTTCAGACATCTTGCTTCTCCTTCATCAACTTAATTTGCCTTAATTTAGTTTATGATTAAGCACAGAAACGTTGTGCTGACTTTTGTCATGAAATGGTCATTTTAAAAACTTCGTATACGCTTCTTGACTTCGCTTTTCCCTTAAAACAGAGTATGATTGAGCTAATAAAAGACAAGCGAGGTGGAGGCATGAAGTTATCAAAAGGACAAGCCAATTTGGTGTTGTTAGCCACCGCAATTTTATGGGGCTTCAGTTACCCGATTGTTAAAATGGCGACGAATGCGCAGCTACCTGCTGGGTTGATCAATGCGCTGCGCGGGCTGATTTTTGCGGGGCTGGCTTATTTATTTTTTCACCGGGCCATCAATAAAATGAACAAGCTGGATTTACGAATCGGGTTAACGGCTGGCATCATCAATTTTATTGCCTATCAAATTCAAACGGTGGGGCTGAAATACACCACGCCAGCCAATAATGCCTTTTTAACCGCCATTTATGTAGCCTTAGTGCCCTTTATTGCGTGGGCGTTGTCTAAACGTAAACCCGCAGCTAAAAGTTATCCGGCAATTGGATTGTGCATTTTAGGGATGATGTTTCTCACCAATGTTTTCGGCAATGGGTTTCAACTGCATTTAGGCGATCTGTTGACCACGATTTCCGCCTTTTTCTTTGCGCTGGGGATTGTTTACTTCAGTTATACAGCCACCAGCGCTAATCCGTGGATCATCGCGTTTATGTTAGGCGTTTGCCAAGGTGTCGGCGGGTTGGTGTGGTCCTTATTATTTGAGCACCAGACTTACGCGGCGATTAACTGGCCTGCTGCTATCGGGCCGGTAATTACGTTAGGCGTACTGGCTTCCTTTGGCGCGCAAACCATGCAGATAGTGGGTCAGCGTTTTACCGCACCGACGCCAGCTGGCTTGATTTTGATGACAGAGTCTTTATTTGGCAGTTTGTTTTCCGTGTTGTTAGGGTTTGAACCGTTGACAGCCCACTTGCTCATCGGTGGCGCACTGATTATTTTGGCGCTATTAGTGATGCAGCTGCGATTTAAAAAACGACCTGCTTAAGCCATTGAAAAAGTTAGCCAAAGAAAAAGCCAGCGGCATAGCTGCTGGCTTTTTTCGTACTATTTCAGCTTGAATTACAATTCAAGGTTATTTGCTGGCGGGAATGTGTGGGAATCGAACCCACCCAAGAAGCTATTAACTCCTCATACTAGTTTTGAAGACTAGAAGGAACACCAGAACCTATCCACTCCCACAAAATAAAGTAGCATAATTTAAAAAAGAAGTCAACATGTGAATTTGCTAACTAGCATGACGGATTGATTTTTGTCGCTTTTTGTGATTAAATTCACTTGTAGGCAGTAATATTTTTAAAGAGGAAACCAAGGACGTTGTTAAAGTTTCAAGTGGCTGTTAAAACTGGCACTGGTGGCACATAACCGATAGTTGACAGTGACAGGAAATCATGTCACTATTTCAGTAGTTAGCGCAATCGCTTTCAATCTTGTCACTTTGAACTGATTAAATCAGTTTATGCACCTTAAAATGGAAGCGCTATTATTAATTGTGATTGGCAGCACAGTGACTAACTAAATTTGCGGTGACTCAATTCAACGTAAAGAGGGAAGGCATTATGGATGCAACTGAAAGTTTAATTGTCTGTGGCGGCTGCAATGCGAAGCTAGGCCCAGGCAAGTTAGAAAATATTTTAAAAGATTTACATCAGGAAAAACAGCCCAATGTGATGGTTGATTTTGAAACCACAGATGATGCAGCAATCTTAAAAATCAACGATGACACGGCGATCATTCAGACCATTGATTTTTTCCCGTCAATGGTCAACGACCCGTATTTATTCGGCCAAATTGCGGCAACCAATGCATTAAGTGACGTTTGGGCCATGGGCGGCACCGTGGTTTCCGCGCTGAACATCGTATGTTTCCCACAAGAGTTAGACCAACATATTTTACAGAAAATTTTGCAAGGCGGTTTGGATAAAGTGGTTGAAGCCGGCGGTTTTTTGGCCGGTGGGCATTCGATTCAAGATCAAAAACCTAAATACGGGTTATCTGTCAATGGGATTGTGAATCCCCAAAAGATTTTACGCAACAACACTTGCCAACCCGGTGATGATTTGATTTTAACCAAGCCTTTAGGTGTGGGCATCATCACCGGTGCGTACAGCACTCAGCAAATTGGCAAAGAACCTTTTGACGCAGCAGTTAAGGCCATGACCACTTTGAATAAGTACGCTTCGGAAATTATTCGCCAGTATCCGGTGACGGCTTGCACGGATGTGACCGGTTTTGGGTTGTTAGGGCATTTAAACGAATTTTTACCGCACGGCTTGGCTGCTGAATTGGATGCAGCGGCGATTCCGATTTTACCGGCAGCTTATGATTGTGCGGCTGATTTGCTGGTTACGGCTGGCGGTCAGCGCAACCGGAACTTTTTAGCGGATAAAGTCCATTTCACCTTTGAAGATGAAGCTTTGGCGGAAGTACTCTATGATCCGCAAACGTCCGGGGGCCTGTTATTTAGTGTGCCGCCGCAATATACGGAAAAAATGCTGGCGCAATTAAACCAGCTGACCTTGCCTAGCGCCAAAATTGGCCGGGTAATGCCCCAAGAAACTGCTGAAATCATCATTAATTAATGGAAATTAAATTTAAAAAAGGGAGTTTTAACCATGAAAAAATTAGATGCAATTGGTAAAGTTTGTCCAACACCGATTATTATGTCTCGCAAAGCGTTGAAAACCACAGATGAAGTCATGATTAAAGTCGATGACGACATGGCACCGCAAAACTTAAAAAAATTAGCGGACCAAAAAGGCTATGATTATAAAGTCGATGACCACCATGATGGCACGTTTGACGTTTATTTAAAGAATAATCCAAACCAAAATCCACAAAAACAGCTGGGCAGCGTCAACGACCAAGGAGACGACTATGTGGTGATCATCAATACAGATACTATGGGCCACGGTGACGAAAAATTAGGGCGCAACCTTTTACACATGTTTGTCGCTTCATTAGCCGAACAAGATGTTTTACCAGATAAAATTATGTGCTACAACGGTGGGGTCAAATTATTAGTTGAAGGCTCTGACTATTTAGACGATTTACGTGCGCTGCAGGATGCTGGCGTTGAAATTATGGGTTGTGGTGCTTGCTTAGACTACTTCGGCATCAAAGATAAATTAGCCGTCGGGTCCATTACCAATATCTATGAAATTGTGCAAGTAATGACGCAGCAAAACCGGATTGTGCGGCCAGATTAGAGGGATTAGCATGACAAGTGAATTTGGGTTGATGACCTTTAAGAATACGCACCAAGCGATTAAAACTCATGAGCTGCTGGAACATTATCCTGACTACAACGCGGACATTATCGCCACGCCCGGCCAGATTTCTGCAGGTTGTGGCATGAGTGTGCGTTTTAAGTACGAGCAAAAGGCAGCATTAAAAAAATTGTTGGCGGCAAAAGAATATGACTACCAGCACATTTACCACGGTCAGCGCTCAATTGGGGTACAAAGCAGCTATCAAGTAGATGATTAGGTGATAGGATGGAAAAAGTCGGACAAGATCAAATTATCATTGCCACAGCCGGCCATGTGGATCACGGTAAAACCACATTGATTAAAGCGTTGACGGGAATTGAAACTGACACCACCGCCTTGGAAAAGAAGCGCGGGCTAACCATTAATTTAGGCTTCGCTTTTTTTGACCTGCCCCACCACCAACAAGTGGGCATTGTCGACGTGCCCGGACACGCAAAGTTCTTAAAAAATATGATCGCCGGTTTAAGCGGCGTTGATTTAGTGTTGCTGGTGATCGACGCAGCAGAAGGCGTAATGCCGCAAACGCGGGAGCATTTGGCGATTATGTCGTTACTGGGAATTGATAATTACATTGTGGTCCTCAGCAAAATTGATACAGTGGACGCGGAATTCCGTGCTTTAGCTGAAGACGATGTACGCAGCTTTTTAGCGGAGCATCACGTTAGCGCACCGATTATCGGCGTCGACGCGGTTAGCGGCAAAGGTTTGCCGCAATTGATTCAGGTGATGGATGAAAAAGTCAGCGCGCTTAAAAAGGCGCCAGATCGCGGTCAGCCACGGCTAAATGTGGACCGTGCCTTTTCGATTAAAGGTTTCGGCACCATTGTGACCGGAACGCTTTTAGAAGGCAAAGTTACCAACGGGATGACGCTGGAAGTCTTTCCCAGCGGTAAAAAAACCAAAATCCGCAACATTCAAGTCCATGATGAAAATATGGCTGAAGCATTGCCTGGCACGCGGACCGCGCTGAATTTGGCCAATTTAAAACCTAATGAAATCAAGCGCGGTGACGTGCTGACGGTACCAGATAACATCCAGCCTACTTGGATGCTAGACGTGGCGTTTGATTTACTACCACAAGCCGATACAGATTTAGTTAAATTATGGCGCCGGGTGCGGGTGTATTTAGGCGCGCGGGAAATCATTGCCCGGGTGGTGCCATTAGGAGAATCGCAACCGCAAGTGGGCCAGAAAAATTATTTGCAACTACGGTTGGAAGAACCGGTGGCGGTGAAGAAAAATGACCGCTACATTTTGCGCGCTTATTCGCCGATGCCACTGTTAGGCGGCGGCAAAGTATTGAATCCCAATCCAGCTAAGCACCGGCGGTTTGATGAAACAGTTTTAAAGCAGCTAACGGTGCAGGCATCAGGGGATCCAGCCGCGATGGTGGTCAACTTTTTGGCCAACTATCCGCAGTTAGGCGCGCCGCCGGCTACCATTGCCGATCAGCTTAATTTAGCGCCTGCTAAGGTTAAACAGTTGTTGCAACAACTGCAGCAACAGCAAAAAATCAGTTTAAGTGCAGGAACAGCCATTGAACAGCAGCGCCTTGAACAGTTTGAAATGGCACTGTTGCAACTGCTGAATCAATACCACCAGCAAAATCCGCTGCAACCGGGAATGCCTAAAAGTGAAATCAGCGGCCATTACCAAAACTTAGTGCCGCTGAAAGTGCTGGAAGCGATTTTCCAGCACATGCAAGCTGCGGGGAAAATCCGGTTAGCTGGTGCAGTGGTGGCGGCAGGTGACTTTAAAGTGCAGTATAATTCCCAGCAAAAGCAGGCTTACCAGCAACTGATAGCGGCTTTGAAAGCTAAACCGTTGATGCCGCCTAACCAAGCGGATTTAATTGACCATGACAACACTAAAGCAGCGGTATTAAAAGCGTTAGAAGGTAGTGAAGTCATTCGTTTAAGTGAGCAAAATGTGATGCTGGCAACTGCTTATCAAGCTGTGGTTGAGCAAGTGACGACGTATTTGCAGGCACATCAGACCATGACGCTAGCCCAATTTCGGGACTTAACTGGCGCTAGCCGTAAATATGGTGTGCTGATTTTAGAATACATGGATAAACAAGGCATCACTCAGCGCCAGCAAAATCAGCGCGTGTTAAAACGTTAAAAAGAAGGGATAACCATGATTTACTTTGATAATGCCGCTACTACGGCGGTAAAGCCGGCCGGTGTCGGTCAAGCGGTGGCCAAAGTGCTGACTAGCGGTCAGTACGGTAATCCAGGCCGGGATGCGTCTAAATACAGCCTAAATAGCGGGTTATTGGTACAACAGACCCGGGAAAAGGTGGCCCGCTTATTTCACATCCCTTCTAGCGATAATGTGATGTTCACCAATAATGCGACTGACAGTCTTAACGTGGTGTTAAAGGGACTATTGCACGCTGGCGACCACGTGATTACCACAGATTATGAGCATAATTCAGTTTTACGACCGCTAGCCCAATTAAAGCAGCAGGGAGTGCAAGTGTCTTACTTACCGTTTGCACCGGAAACTGGACAACTACAAATTAAGCAACTGCCGCAAATGCTGACACCAGCGACCAAAGCGGTGGTCTGTACCCACGCCTCTAATGTGACGGGCTATGTCTTGCCATTAGCAGCAATCAGCCAATTTTGCCAGGAACAGGGCTTGTGGTTGATTGTAGACGCTGCCCAGACCGCAGGCTTTTTAGACATTGATGTGCAGCAACAAGGAATTGATGCGTTATGTTTCACGGGGCACAAATCACTGTACGGTCCCCAAGGTATCGGCGGAATTTGCCTTAAAACAGATTTACCTGTTACGCCGCTAAAAAGTGGGGGGACTGGTGTCGACTCTTTCAATCCGGCGATGCCAGCTGAGTTGCCTACCCGCCTAGAAGCAGGAACATTGAACGTTCCTGGTATTGCCGGGTTGGGTGCCGGCATTGATTATTTAACGCAAACAGGATTACAGCCCTTACGCAAACATGTTTTAACTTTAGTTGATCAGCTATTAACCGGTTTAGCGCAGTATCCAGAAATTACCATTTACACACCGAAAGCAGCAATGAAAACTGGTGCAGTGGCCTTTAATGTGGGTACCATCAACTCTGCTGAAGTCGGCCAGTGGTTGTGGGATACTGCCCAAATTGCCACGCGGACGGGGGCTCACTGTGCCCCGCGCGTTTTAATTGGTTATGGCGTTAAACAACAAGGAATTGTGCGGGTTTCTTTGTCTAGCTTTAATACGGCTGAGCAAGTGGCTACCTTTTTAACGGCGATTGCGCAACTTATTGCAGCTTATCGTCAGGAACGTTGATGCCACAGGCTGACGGAGGGGGATTTTGATGGAGCCAAAACAGCAATTAAAAAATTTGCCAGCAATGAATGATTTATTGCACTTGGATAAAGCTGCAGTGTGGGAACAAGCACTAGGCAGTACTGCGCTTAAGCGGATTATCAATCACGTGCTGGCAGCGACGCGGCAAAAGATTATTCGCGGTCAGTTACAGCAAGTGCCGGATCTAGCGTATTTTACCGCGCAAATTGACCAGCAAATTGCGGATAATCGTGTGCGCGCGTTGCAGCCGGTCATTAACGCAACCGGTGTGATTTTGCACACTAATTTAGGCCGGGCAAAGCTTGCACCAGAAGCCCAGCAAGCCTTATTGGCAGTGAACCAGCACGCAACTAATTTGGAATACGACATCCCCCAAGAACAGCGGGGAGATCGCTACCGGGCAATCAGCCAAGTCATCAGTGATTTAACCGGTGCAGAAGATGCGTTGGTGGTGAATAATAATGCTGCGGCGGTAATGCTGGTTTTAAGCACCTTGTTCCAAAATAAAGAAGTGATTATTTCCCGCGGTCAGATGGTAGAAATTGGTGGATCTTTTCGGATTCCTGAAATTATCACGGCCACTGGCGGGATTTTAAAAGAAGTGGGCACCACCAATAAAACTCACGTCAAAGACTACCAGCAAGCCATTAACGAAAATACTGGTGGGATTTTACTGGTGCATACCAGTAACTACAAGTTAATTGGGTTTACCGAAACACCAGCGGCTAAAAATTTAGCGCAATTGGCAAAACAGCACCAACTGCCATTGGTGAATGATTTAGGTAGTGGCTTATTAGTAGATTTAAGCGCTTATGGTTTAGCTGAGCCCACCGTGATGCAGGAACTAAAAGCCTCTGATTTGGTGATGTTTTCGGGTGATAAACTACTGGGCGGCCCGCAAGCCGGCATTATTGCTGGTAAACGCAAGTTAATTCAGCAGCTTAAACACAATCAATTGTTGCGCGCATTACGGGTGGATAAAGCGACGCTAGCAGCTTTAACAGCAACGTTAAAACTGTATCAGCAGGGCAATCCGCTAGAAAAAATCCCCGTTTTGCGGGCGCTGACAGCCAGTCAAGCCGACCTTAGCCAAAAAGCGCAGCAGCTCAAAGCGCAAATTGAAGCGAAAACGACGTTTACTGCCACTGTGCAGTCAGGGACCACCGCGGTTGGCGGCGGTTCACTGCCAGACGTCGCGTTGCCCACCATGTTAGTGGGGTTGCAGGCACCGCTATCGACTGCAGCGTTGACCCGTGCGTTAAATTACGCGCCTTTTCCGCTAATTCCACGGGTGAACCATGATCAAGTGTTGTTAGATATGCGGACGGTGGCTACTGCTGAACTTGATTCGGTGATTGATAATCTTCAACAGATTAAATTTTGATTGAAAATGATTTCACAAATTAACTGAATTAAAACATTTTTTTATCCGGGACAAAATCCTTTAACGTTGGGCTATTTTAGGATTTTAGTCCCGGTTTTTGTTTGCAGGCAGTATTGAAAGCGCTTGCCTAAATAAATAACTTCTTGTAAGCTGTTAGTGAAAAACGAATTAAAGGGGGCGATAATTTATTGTGAATAAATAAACAAGCATCCGGCTTTATTTTTGCCGGAATGCAGTACCATTAAATCGAGCGGTAAACAGCGTAGGCAGATGAACAATGCTTTAGCGGACGGGGAAAACGGTGATTTTGCCAATTAGGCAGTAGCGCTGGCTTGATTTATGGATCACTTTGTTTTTAAACTAAAACAGCTTTGGGCTAGCTTTGCCGGCAGCATTCTACTGATAAAGTCGAATGAGCAAACTGGCCTAGGCGTTATAAAAACGAATAATACCGGGGCTATTTTAGGGTAGCCCATTAAGGTGGAGGCTAAAGCATGGATAAAACAAAAAAGAAGCAAAAACCGCAGGAATTGGCCCGTGGTTTGAATAACCGCCACGTTCAGCTGATTGCCATCGGCGGCGCCATTGGTACCGGGCTCTTTTTAGGTGCCGGCAAAGCAATTCAATTAGCCGGCCCGTCAATATTATTAACTTATGCCATTACGGGCATGGTCATCATGTTGATGATGCGTGCGTTAGGCGAATTAATGTTATCGAACTTGAATTATCATTCTTTTTTAGATTTTGTGGCAGATTACTTAGGCGTTAGAATGGCATTTGTCACCGGTTGGACCTATTGGTTTTGCTGGATTTCGTTAGCCATGGCGGACTTGACGGCGACCGGGATGTACATTTGTTATTGGTTTCCAAATCTTCCCCAATGGCTACCAGAAGTCATCGCGCTGTGCATTTTGTTAGGTTTAAATTTAGTGGCAGTCAGTTTGTACGGGGAATTGGAATTCTGGCTTGCGTTGATTAAAGTGGTGGCGATTATCGCATTGATCGCAGTCGGGATTTTTATGATTATCGTTGGATTTAAAACCGATGCTGGTCGGGTGTCCGTCAGCAATCTTTGGCGGCACGGCGGCTTTTTCCCCAATGGTGCATTAGGGTTCATCATGTCATTTCAAATGGCGACTTTTGCATTTACCGGGGTTGAGGTTGTCGGTTTAGTCGGCGGCGAAACGTCAAATCCGAAAAAAGTGATTCCAAAGGCGATTAATAGTATTCCATTGCGGGTGGTCCTGTTTTACATCGGTTCCTTATTTGCCATTATGTGCATTTACCCGTGGACCAGTGTGTCGGCTAACGAAAGCCCATTTGTGTCGGTGTTTGCCGATGTGGGCATTGTCGCTGCAGCATCGATTGTCAACTTCGTGGTGCTCAGTGCGGCAGTTTCAGCTTGTAACAGTGCGATTTACAGTACTAGCCGGATGGTGCGTTCACTAGCGCAAGAAGGCAATGCGCCGCATTCGTTTAAAAAGTTAACCTCACATAAAGTACCGGGTAACGCGCTAATTTTTTCTACGTTAGTGATTTTTATTACGGTGATTATGAATTACTTTATTCCTAGTAAAGTGTTTACCATTGCGTCATCGTTAGCGACGATCTGTTTTGTGTTCGTTTGGGTGATTATTGTGATTACCCACTGGCGTTACCGCCAATTAAATCCACAAAAAGCGGCTGCAAGTAATTTCAAAATGCCGTTTTACCCTTATTCCTCATATTTTGTTGTCTTGTTTTTCACCATGGTGATTGTGATCTTAGCGTTTTCTAAGACAACTCGGGATGCGCTATTGTTTGCGCCAGTGTGGTTTTTAGGGTTATTAGCGCTCTTTCAATTCAATAAAAAGCGGCAACTTAAATGAAAAAATTTTAACTAAATTATTACCGCAACCGCTTTCTTTAGCGCAAATTTTATTGTATACTAGCTATACCGTAAGGAAATTAAGTTAATTGAATACTGGATGATGACTGTGGGAGAGTGTGAAAAATTCACCACCGAAGGAATAAGTGCCAGTTGTGCAGACGGCTGGTAACGAAGATCTCAGGTCCAATACCGCAGTCTGACAAAACTCTGGAGAGCAGTAAGCACCGAAGGAGCAACTCTTATTTAAGGGGAATCTCTCAGGTTAGTGTGACAGAGGATACTGTAATGATTATTTGGTATCCTCTTTTTTGTTTGCACTCAGCCTAACAAGTGTATGACGCATAAAAAATTGCTGCCTAGCGTCACTTTCTTGTGAATATTTGAACAAATAAGCTCTGAAGGAAGGCCATTTTGATGGTGATTATAACGAATAATCCGATGGTCAGGGACAAATTCGACACGTTGTTTATTGATGGTGCTTATGCAGATGTGCTAGCTAGCGTGAAAAAGGCAGTTATCGATAAGCACTGGACTTTATTGACTCACCCATTAAGCGGTAGTTTAAAGCCTAATGAAACTTACTACCGCACAGTTTTCTTAGATAACACCCACTTGCAGTACATCGATATGCAAAGTTTAGAATACATTGAGGCGGCCATCCGCGTTTATGATAAATTCATGCGTGATAAACCCCGTCCGCAATGGCCAGCCAAAGTGTTAGCTGATTTTGCGTTTATCGACTTTGACATTGCCCAAAGCACCCTACAACGGATGGGGCAAGATGCAACCAGACTCACTAAAGGAGGTGGTTCATGACAGTAGCGCAGAAGCTCCGGTGTATCAGCGCAGCTGTTGGTTTATAAATCGCTGACAAGCTGTGTGTCAACAGTTTTCAAATTAGCATTGAATTGAGGTGAGCCAATGAAGCTGGTAGTTGGAAAAATCAATATTAAAGCTGTTGTTTTGGATGATGAAGAAAAGATTGAAGGATCAACCCTTCACATCAACAAACAAAACATTATTGACTTGGTTTTAGCCGATGATCGTTTGGCGGATTGTGATATTGAAATTGCTAAACCAGGTGACAGTACCCGAATTACGCCGGTTAAAGACGTGATTGAACCGCGGTGCAAGGTGGATTCTGAAAGCGGGATTTTCCCCGGTGTGATTAATAAAGTTAACCTTGTCGGCAGCGGTCGGACCCACGTTTTAAAAGGCTGTGGCGTGATGACTGTGGGTAAAATTGTCGGTTTCCAAGAAGGAATTGTGGATATGCAAGGCCCAGGTGCCGAGCTAACACCGTTTTCGAAATTGATTGAAATCTGCTTGAAACTAAAGCCAAAAGATGGTTTAGATCCCCACCAATATGAAGAAGCGGCCCGCTTAGCCGGATTGAAGTCCGCTGATTATATCGGCAAACTTGGCGAAAAGGTGGAACCAGACGAAGTCGAAACTTTTGAAACGTTACCGTTATTAGAACAAATTGGTAAGTATCCACACCTGCCAAAAGTTGGTTACGTTTATATGTTGCAGTCACAAGGATTGTTGCATGATTCCTATGTTTATGGGGCTGATGCCAAGCACCTTGTGCCGACGACCATGTACCCAACGGAAATGATGGATGGTGCGATTATCAGTGGGAATTGTGTTTCTGCTTGTGATAAAAACACCACTTACCATCATTTGAATAATCCGGTAATTTCGGATTTGTATAAGCAACACGGTAAAGAAATTAATTTTGTCGGCGTCATCATTACAAACGAAACGGTTTACTTGCAAGATAAAGTGCGTTCCAGTGATTTTGTCGCAAAATTAGCGGAATATATGGGCTTAGATGGCGTCATTATTTCGCAAGAAGGTTTTGGTAACCCAGACACCGATTTGATTATGAACTGTAAGAAAATCGAAGAAAAGGGCATCAAAACCGTGGTGGTTACCGACGAGTACGCTGGCCGCGATGGTGCCAGCCAGTCATTAGCCGACGCGGACAAGCGCGCTGATGCTGCAGTTACTGGTGGTAATGCCAACGAAGTGATTACCTTGCCGAAGTTAGACAAAGTCATCGGGCAATTAGATTATGTAGATGATATTGCGGGTGGTTTTGACGGCAGTCTCCGTGAAGATGGCACGATTAAAGTTGAAATTCAAGCCATTACCGGAGCAACAAATGAATTAGGGTTTAATAAAATGTCTGCTCAAGAAGTTTAAACCCCAAATAAAATTTTAATAAGGAGGAATTCCTAATGGCGTTAGATGTTAAAGGCAAAAAAGTCTTAGTCATCGGCGACCGCGATGGTATTCCTGGACAAGCCATTGAAACTTGTCTAGAGAATACAGGAGCTGAAGTGATCTTTTCTTCAACCGAATGCTTCGTTTGAACGGCCGCAGGGGCAATGGACTTAGAAAACCAACGTAGAGTAAAAGAAGCGGCCGATAATTACGGTCCAGAAAATGTTGTGGTACTAATTGGTGCAGCAGAAGGTGAAGCAGCTGGATTAGCTGCCGAAACTGTTACCAATGGTGACCCAACCTACGCGGGTCCATTGACCAATGTACAGCTAGGTTTAGCTGTATACCATGCAGTAGAGCCAGAATTTAAAGCGCTCGTCGATGAGAAGGTGTACGAAGAACAAATTGGTATGATGGAAATGATTTTAGATGTGGATGACATCATTAGCGAAATGAAAGACATCCGCGATCAATATTCCAAATACTAATCGTTTTTTCAAGTATTTAAGGTAAGGAGGCGCAATATGACCAAGAAATTTAGATTGGTTCACTATATTAACCAATTCTATGCCGGCATTGGCGGTGAAGATAAGGCAGACGTTAAGCCTTTTGCCAAGGACGGCGTGGTCGGCCCCGGTATGGCGTTTAAAAATGCCCTAGGCGACGACAGTGAAATTGTCGGGACCGTGGTCTGCGGGGACACGTACTTTAATGAAAATTTAGAGTCAGCTCAAAAAGAAGTTCTCGCGATGATCAAACAATATGAACCAGACTTAGTCATTGCGGGCCCAGCGTTTAATGCAGGACGGTACGGGATGGCGTGCGGTGCGGTTGCCACTGAAGTGATGGCACAGTTGCACATTCCGGCTGTCACAGGGATGTATGAAGAGAACCCTGGCCTTGATATGTACAGAAAAGACGCGTACATCGTCGCGACGCGTAACAGCGCGATCGGAATGCGTAAAGCCGTTCCGGTAATGGCGAAATTAGCGTTGAAACTGTTACATGGCGAAGAGGTCTCTCCAGATGCGGATCACTATTTTGTGAGACACCGTAAAAACTTTACTGCAGAAAAACGCGGCTCCGCAAGGGCTGTGGATATGCTCGTTAAGAAATTAAAAGGCGAAGACTTTAAAACGGAATACCCGATGCCAGCGTTTGACAATGTTGAACCGGCACCAGCCCTGAAAGATCTATCTAAGGCAAAAATTGCTTTAGTCACTTCCGGCGGTATTGTTCCTAAAGGAAATCCTGATCATATTGAATCAAGTAGTGCGTCTAAGTATGGTTCATATGATATTTCGGACGTCAAAACATTAACCGAGGAAACTTATGAAACGGCACATGGTGGTTACGATCCGGCTTATGCAAATGAAAATCCTAACCGAGTGCTGCCGCTAGATGTCATTCGTGATGCCCAAGCAGCAGGCGAAATTGGCAGTTTACACGACCATTTCTACGCGACTGTGGGGAACGGGACCTCCGTTGCCAATGCTAAGAAATATGCCAGTGAAATTGCTGAAAAATTGCGTGCTGACGGGGTAGATGCTGTCATTTTAACCTCCACGTGAGGAACTTGTACACGTTGCGGGGCAACGATGGTAAAAGAAATTGAAAAGACAGGCATTCCAGTGGTCCACATTTGTACCGTGGTTCCAATTTCCTTGACAGTTGGGGCAAACCGGATTGTACCGGCTGTTGCGATCCCTCATCCTTTGGGGAATCCGGATTTGGCGCCTGACGAAGAAAAGAAATTACGGCGTAAAATCGTCGAGCAAGCATTTAAAGCGTTGACGACGCCAGTGACGGATCAACAAGTTTTTGAATGGAATTAAAAGCCACGACGCAAATGGCGCATCAGGCTGCCAGCAGCTTGTTGAAAGTGTTGGTTTAACGGCCTAATGCGACCCATTTTGGTAAAAAGTTCATCAAGTTAGAAAGGGGGTTGTGGCAAAAGCAGTTTTGTCACAACCCCTGTTTTATCAAAGGAGTTGACCAGGAATGTACGATGTCGTCATTATTGGCGGTGGCCCAGCAGGGTTAACTGCTGCTTTATACAACGCACGCGCACGGCTAAAAGTCCTTGTGCTGGAACAAAAGAAATTAGGTGGTCAGATTGTGATCACCCACGAAATCGCTAATTTCCCCGGTTCGGTTAAAGGGGAAGGGGCCGAAACTAGTGGTCCAGAACTGATTGAACGGATGAAAGAACAAGCGACCAACTTCGGTGCTGAAATTGAAGTGGGCAAACAAGTAGAAACCATTGACTTTGATGGCAAAGTTAAAACCATTACTTGTCACGACGGCACCACCTATGAAACCCGGTCGGTCATCTGTGCCAACGGGGCGCATCCACGGCAGATTGGCTGTCCAGGCGAACAAGAGTTGAGCGGTAAAGGTGTTTCTTACTGTGCTACTTGTGATGGGGCTTTATTCGAAGATATGGAAGTTTACGTCATCGGTGGCGGTAATTCCGCGGTGGAAGAGGCTTTGTTCTTAACCCGGTTTGCCCGGAAGGTGACCATCATTCAAAACTTAAGCTTCTTAACGGCAGATGCCATCGCCATTGAAGAAGCAAAAGCCAACGATAAAATCGATTACATCTTTGATTCCGTGGTGGATAAAATTGAAGGGGACGGCATGGTTGAATCCATGACCATCCGCAATACCAAGACCAACCAAACCACTGAATTCAAAGCAGATGAAGATGATGGGTTGTTCGGTGTGTTCATTTTTATCGGCAACATTCCGAATACCGACTTGTATCAAGGTGTTTTACCAATGGATGAGCAAGGTTATCTCACCACAGATGACGCGATGAAAACTGATATTGCTGGTGTGTTTGCTGCTGGTGACTTACGGCAGAAAACATTGCGGCAAGTGGTGACTGCAGCTGGTGATGGGGCGACTGCCGCTTATTCAGCGCAAAAATATGTAGCAACACTCAAATAAGGAGGCAATTATTATGACAATGGTAGATTTAACAGTTGATAATTTTGATGCGGAAGTTACAAATCAGGACAAGCCAGTACTAGTGGACTGGTGGGGCGAATCTTGTGAAGATTGTAAAGCTTTAATGCCATCGGTTGAAGCTTTATCCGACCAATATGGCGACCAAGTTCATTTCACTCGCTTCAACACGTCACAGAAAAAAGTGCGCCGTTTTTGCATTAAACATAAAATTTTTGGCCTGCCGGTGATTTCAATTTTCAAAAATGGTGAAAAAGCTGAAGAGTTAACCAAGGATGACTGTACTAAAGAAAATGTCGAAAATATGATTAAAAAGTATTTATAAAATCCGGCGTTACTAGGCAGTAAAGGAGTAGGTTAATGAATTATGCAACTTTAAGAGGGTCCAGCTATGTCCTGGTGCACACACCTGACATGGTCGAACATAATGGGACCACACAAACAACAGAAAAAATTACCACCCCAGATAGTGATTATTTAAAAAATTTACACCAAAACATTCGGCCTTATGAAGACGTGATCAATTATGCGCCTAACCAAACTTACATCGGCAACATGACTTACGATGAATTAAAAGCGCTACCACAGCCTTGGGTCAAGCAAAAAATTGAAGGTAAACGCACTGGTCGTTTTGGCGAAATTTTACCAGAAATTGAATTTTACGGCCTATTGCAATTAGCGGATATTTTCGAGCTGGTTCATTTAGAGGAAAACTTTATCGAAGAAGTCCGCCAGCAACTGGCAAGCAATCCTTTGTTTAAAGAAGATGCAGCTAAATTAAATGGCGAAAAGCCGCTCGATTGGATTAAAGAACAAGTTGCTGATCATGGTGCTGAAGGCTTGTATTTAGACCAGAAATTAGTGGGCTGTGTCAGTCGTGCCCATGAAATTGATCCAAATTTAAGTGCTCATGTGATGTTGGAAAACTTAGCTGTGAAAGCTAGTGGCATTTTAGCGTTGCGGCATTTATTTGATAAACATGATATTGACCCAGCCTCCATCGACTACGTCATTGAATGTAGTGAAGAGGCCTGTGGTGACATGAATCAGCGCGGTGGCGGCAACTTTGCCAAGTCCATTGCGGAACTTTGCGGTTGCACCAACGCGACAGGCAGTGACTTGCGGAGTTTCTGCGCGGCACCGACCCATGCATTGATTGCGGCGGCTTCTGATGTCGCTGCGGGTACCCACAAAAACGTAGTGATTGTGGGCGGGGGTTCAACGCCAAAACTTGGGATGAATGGTAAATCCCACGTTAACAAAGGCTTTCCGATTCTAGAAGATGTACTCGGTGGTTTTGCCACTTTAATCAGTGAAAATGACGGTGAACACCCAATCTTACGCCATGATTTAATTGGTAAACACAAAGTTTCTAGTGGTTCTAGTCCGCAAGCGGTGATTACAGCTTTAATTGGTGATGTCTTGAGTAAAGCTGGCTTAACCGTCAAAGATGTGGACGCTTATGCGTTAGAAATGCAAAACCCAGACATTACTAAGCCATCTGGTGCTGGTGATGTGCCGCTATCGAACATGAAAATGATCGCGGCTTTAGGCGTCATGCGCAAAGAAATCGAACGCAAAGATTTGATGAACTTCGTTAATGATCGTGCACTGGTGGGTTGGGCGCCGACCCAAGGCCACATTCCAAGTGGTGTGCCGTACCTAGGTTTTGCGGAAGCTGACTTAACTAGCGGCGATAAAAACCGAGTGATGATTATTGGTAAAGGCTCCTTGTTCTTAGGGCGGATGACCAACTTATTTGACGGGGTATCTTTGATGATCGAGCGTAATTCAGGTGCACCGGCACAAGAAGACCGCGCTGATCTTGAGGCCTTAGTGAAAACAGAAGTGGCCAAAGCATTGCGGACCCTTGCAGCTGGCCTGTCTGAAGATTAGAGGTGGACAGATGCCAAATCAAGTAAAGCAAACTGTAAAAAAAGTATTTGAAGATGTGGCAGATGCCATTGATAATGGCACGTTTGAACAGCGGATTAAAATTGGTCTGACCATTGATGGTAGTGAGCTAGGTTTAGAAGTCATGAAGCAAGCGGCTTATGCCATTAAACAAGCTAACCAATTTGACGTGGTTTTAATTGGCCAAGACGTTCCTTGGGCGAAGGACTTTCAACATGTTTCTACCGCTAACAGCGACCAAAATGAATACCAATTGATGGAAAGCTTGTTGGCAGATGGCACCATTGACGGTTGTGTCACGCTGCACTATCCTTTTCCAATCGGTGTCTCTACCGTAGGAAAAGTGGTTACCCCAGCGTTTGGCCGTGAGCTATTTATCGCGACGACTACTGGAACGACCAGTGCAGTGCGTAATCAAGCCATGGTATTAAATGCGGTAAACGGGATTATTGCCGCGAAAACCATGGGCATTGCTAAACCGACTGTCGGGATTTTGAATGTAGAAGGTGCCAATACTGTTGAACGCGCATTACGTACCTTAAAAGGCAACGGTTATGACATCGCGTTTGGTGAAAGCCAACGGGCAGATGGCGGTGCCATTCTCCGCGGGAATGATTTGCTGACGGGCAGTGTGGACGTGGCGGTCTGTGATAGTTTAACTGGTAATATTTTAATGAAGCTATTTTCTGCTTATGCCAGTGGTGGCCAGTACGAAACATTAGGGGCTGGCTACGGACCAGGAATCGGTGCAGATTACGATAACAACATTTGCATTATTTCGCGGGCCAGCGGTGTGCCAGTAATTGTCAATGCGTTAAACTATGCCTACCAGTTGGCAAAAGGGCATTTGGCAACGATTAGCAAGCAAGAATATGCGCAAGCTAAACAAGCACAGCTTGACCAAATTTGTGCTGATTTAAAGCCGAAAGCAGCAACAGAAACTAAAACAGTTGAAGCACCAGCTAAAGAAGTAGTGACGGACCAAATTCCAGGCATCGACGTGATCGAAATGGAAGATGCTGTCCAGCTCCTTTGGCAAAAGCAAATTTATGCTGAAAGTGGCATGGGTTGCACCGGCCCCATTATTTTAGTCAACGAAAAAAATGGGGAAAAAGCACGCAAAATTCTAAAAGAAGGCGCCTATTTATAGTTACCATGGTCACTAAAGTTATATCTAAAAAAAGCACTGACAACTTAGCTTGCTAAAGTGAACCCCTAACGTTGGACAACTAAATCCAACGTTAGGGGTTTTACTATG
>NZ_AYYI01000088.1 GCF_001436505.1 Loigolactobacillus rennini DSM 20253
GTGATTAGAACTTTTATAATTAATTCACCAACAACAGTTGACGAAGAGCCTTAATTCACCAACAACAGTTGACGAAGAGCCAAATAAAAATACCGTAGTAAAATTATTTCACTACGGTAATTGTGCTTATTAATCGGGAAAACAGGATTCGAACCTGCGACCCCTACGTCCCGAACGTAGTGCTCTACCAAGCTGAGCTACTTCCCGATAAATTTTAACTAAAAAAACAAGCGGAAGACGGGATTCGAACCCGCGACCCCCACCATGGCAAGGTGATGTTCTACCACTGAACTACTTCCGCATACTTTTATTGAATCGGGAAAACAGGATTCGAACCTGCGACCCCCTGGTCCCAAACCAGGTGCTCTACCAAGCTGAGCTATTTCCCGAAACATGCTGCGTGCGCAAGCACGCAATGCACCCAGTAGGAGTCGAACCTACAACCTTCTGATTCGTAGTCAGACACTCTATCCAATTGCGCTATGGGTGCAAGATACTAATGCCGAGGACCGGGATCGAACCGGTACGGTGATACACTCACCGCAGGATTTTAAGTCCTGTGCGTCTGCCTATTCCGCCACCCCGGCAAAAGGATGCAAGCGGAAGACGGGATTCGAACCCGCGACCCCCACCATGGCAAGGTGATGTTCTACCACTGAACTACTTCCGCATCTGTGTAACATGCCGACTAGACGATTCGAACGCCCGACCCTCTGATTACAAATCAGATGCTCTACCAACTGAGCTAAGTCGGCCTCATGACGAGTGCGGGTGAAGGGACTCGAACCCCCACGCCTTGCGGCGCTAGATCCTAAATCTAGTGCGTCTGCCAATTCCGCCACACCCGCAAAATGAAACTGGCAATGAGCCGTGACAGGCTCGAACTGTCGACCCTCTGATTAAAAGTCAGATGCTCTACCAACTGAGCTAACGGCTCAAATGGAGGTTACAGGGATCGAACCTGTGACCCCCTGCTTGTAAGGCAGGTGCTCTCCCGGCTGAGCTAAACCTCCAAAAGGTGTGGCAGCGACCTACGCTGGCAGGGGGTGCTCCCCCAACTACCCTCGGCGCGAA